>JAZNEN010000291.1:0-6545 GCA_045588615.1 Eubacteriales bacterium | reverse complement strand
TATTCCGACCATATTTCGGAGTCTGTCCTGGTTGTTTATGCCGTTTCCGAGGGAATAATAGCAAAGTGTTTTGTTACCGCTTTCGCCTTTTATCCATTCAATGGGCTGAATTACATGGGGATGGTGGCCGAGGATCACATCGACACCGAGATTTGCCAAAAGCTGTGAGTAATGCATCTGCATATCGCTCAGCTTTGAGCTGTTTTCTTCTCCCCAGTGCATCGATACGATTATAAAATCGGATACCTCGTGTGCCTTTTTGACATCTCTTGTTATCCTGTCCTCGTCTATTAACGGTACCACTGTTTCACTTGAAGATGACGGCTTTATATTTGTGCCGTACGTGTATGCCAAAAATGATATTTTGATACCCTCACACTCGAGCACACGTATTTGTGATGCATCGTCCTCGTTTTTGTATGCGCCGAGAGTCACAGCGCCGAGTGTGTCTGTAAATTCAAGCATGTCCTCAAGGCCTTTTGAGTGTTGGTCGAGGACATGGTTGTTTGCAAAGCATATAACGTCGAAGCCGAGAGTAACAAGGTCATGCCCCATCTGCCCGGGCGTGTTGAACTGGGGATAATTATGATATCCGTATTTCTCACCGCACATAGGGGTTTCCTGATTTACAAATGCAATATCGGCGTTTTTTATCACACCGGCAACGCCTTTGTATTTCGGCAAAAAATCATATTTTCCGTTTGATAACAGCGACTGCTTGAATATGGGGCTGTGTATCAGATTGTCACCCATACCCACAAAGCTTATGATTACAGGCTCCTTAGGGATGTTTATCACCGGCTGAGTCGTTTCCGTTTCGGGTTCTTCCGTAACGCTTTCCGTCACCTTGTCCGTTTCGGGTACTTCTGTTACATTATCTGCAGTATCCGTTATTTGCGGTATGTTTTCGGTACATGATGAAAGCAAAAATATAAAAATGATGGACAGTGCCAAAAAAGTTTTTTTCATGTTATTTGTCCGTTTCCGATAATATTTCAGTTTAGTATAGCAGATATTAAAACACTATTCAAGGGGGTATGTGAAAAATATTAAGGTATTAATAAAATTATTATGTGTATATTGATTTTTTCTTTACTGTGTGATAAAATAATATCGGCGGTTAATTGCCAAAATCAATAATTCATATGAAGGTGAAAAGTTTGAAAATGAAAAGACAAAGCGGAGTTTTAATGAATATTTCTTCACTTCCGTCTCCCTATGGAATCGGTGTTATGGGGAAAGAAGCAGAGGATTTTGCAAAAAAAATAAAGGAAATGGGCTTTTCACAGTGGCAGATACTGCCGCTTAATCCCCCCGGAGCAGGCAACAGCCCGTATTCCTCAGACGGCGCGTTTGCGGGTAATATTTTGTATATTGACCCGGAAAAGCTGGAAGAAGACGGACTTGTCACAAAGCAAGATGTTGAAGCATGTTGTTTTGACGGCACACCGTACAGGGTGGATTACGCTGCGGTTACAGAAAAAAAGCTTGCGCTTTTGAAAAAAGCATACGAAAATATTACCGATGAATACAAAGCGGGAACAACGCAGTTTTTGAAGAAGACTGAGAATCTGAATTATGCATATTTTAAGGCGCTTAAGGAGCATTTTGACGGCAAGCCGTTTTATAATTGGACAAAGGAATATAAAGTAAGAGAGCTTGCTGAAGCGCATAAGGACGAGTTTGAGGAGCAGATATTTTTCCACGGCTTCTGTATGTACGTTTTTATGCGTCAATGGAAGGAGTTCAAAAAAGCTGTCAATGAGCTTGGAATTGAGATCATAGGCGATATGCCCATTTATGTCAATCTTGATTCGGCAGATGTCTGGGCGCACACAGATCTGTTTTTGCTCAACAAAAACACCTTCCGTCCCCAGCTCGTTGCAGGTGTTCCGCCTGATTATTTTTCCGAGGACGGCCAGCTTTGGGGCAACCCCCTTTTCGATTGGAAAGCGATGGAGGATGACGGCTTTAATTGGTGGGTAGAGAGGATCGCCCACAGCCTTTCCTTATACGATACATTAAGAATTGACCATTTCAGAGGCTTCGCATCGTTTTGGGCGGTAGGTGCAAAGGAAGAAACGGCACGAAACGGAAAGTGGAAAAAAGGCCCCGGAATGAAGCTGTTTGACGCTGTCAATAAGAAGCTGAAAAATCCGTCAATTATTGCCGAGGACCTTGGCGAATTTGGAAAGGATGTCGAAAAGCTGCTTTCTGATACAGGCTTTGCAGGTATGAGAGTTATCCAGTTCGGATTTGACGGAAAGGATAATTCCCATCTGCCGCACAATCACCCCAAAAACTGTATCGCGTACACGGGTACACATGATAACGATACAACTCTCGGCTGGCTTTATTCGATTGCCGAAGATGAAACAAGAAAACTCGCACTTGATTACTGCGGTTTTAAGGATTGGAACTGGGGTGAGGGCGGATTTTATTCAAAATCGGTGAGAGCTGTTATTGAAGCCGTCTGGAAATCTCCCGCCGCACTTGCGATAGTTCCCGTGCAGGATATGTGCGGATTCGGCTCCGACACAAGAATAAACACACCGGGCACACCGGAAGGAAACTGGGAAGTCCGTTTCACAAAAGAACAGCTCGACAGCATAGATGGCGATTACTTCAAACGCATAAACACGGTTTTTGTCCGTTAATATGTATTTTAATGTGATGGTCGTATCGTAGGGCGGGGGCTTGCTCCCGCCGAATGATGAATTGACTTTTGAAAGGAAAAACGTGCGTTATTTTAAATATAAAAACACGGATAAAAATGAAAAAAATGCATTTAAATAGCAATACAAGACACTGAGTGCTGAGGAAAAACGCATATTCCGCAAAAAACAAATACTGGAGAAATGCGGTTGTTTCCTGATGATTTTGATTTTTTGCCTGACAGTTGGATTGGGATGCTTTTTAATTAATTTGATACCGACACCGTCAGGCTTGGTTTTTGAGATACTTTTGATAATTGTAAAAGCAGTATTCTATCCCGTATTGCTTTTTTTAAGCTTGGTGTTTTCGGCTATTTTGAGTATGCCTGTTTGGATAAAGTCAGATTCGCTTGATGTGCCGAAAATGAAAAAAGAAATATTTTCAAAGGCAAGCGCGCACCTGCGTGATTATTACGGATTTAACGAGCCTTACGTAATAACAAAATGCTTTGATTCGACGGATAAAAAATTTATCGACTGCGACGTGTGCATTTTTGTTTGCGATGGCGAGTTGCGTATAACGAAAGATATAGTGCACGGCTTTTTGTATGGCGAAAAAGACCTCGGATGTTATGCCTTTAAAGCAGATGAAATAACGCTCTCAAAACAAATTGACGAGGCATGCTTGCGCTGTGAGCTTTCAACGAAAGATCTTACTTTTCTGCTCGGTTACAGGGCAAAAAAGTATATTGAGGAAAATTTTATTTAAAACAATAAAAGATCTCCCAACGGGTTTTCCGTTGGGAGATCTGCTTATATACTATAAATTACGAAGCGGAAGTTTCAAGGAACTTTTCGTAATCCTTGAGCTTTGCCTTTTCAAATATTCTTGAACCGAATATTGTTGAATCAACCTTGGAAAGATCATCTGAAATAAGATAATATTCTGTGTTGAACTGAAGTGGGATTATTGCCATGTCTTCCATTAAAAGCTTTTCTGCTTCTGCGAGCTTTGCGGCTCTTTCAGAAGAGTAGGGCTTAAGTGCAAGCGCTTCTTTGATAAGTGCGCTGTAAGCTTCGCTTGTGTAACCGGAAAGACCGGGCTTTGCTGTATAATCGTTGTTAAGTGTGTCACGCGCCGCACCGCTGTATTCAATAGCAAAGGGAGCAAGTGTACCGATAGCATCTGTAGAGTTGGACTGATAGTCAATGGAAAGAATATCGTAGTCGCCTTCTTCTATTGCCTTTGCATAGTCGTCTCTGTCAAGCGCCTTTACTGTGACACTGAAGCCGAGCTGCTTCCACTGAGCCTTTGCATAGTCTGCTACAAGCTCATCAACGCCGTTTATTGAATAATCTCTGCAAACGAGCTTGATGTCCTTGGATTCGATCGTCGCGCCCTTGATAAGGGATTTTGCTTCGTCGATGTTTGCAGTTGTTGCGAGAATATTGCCCTGTGCTTCACGGAATGAAGTGCCTTCCTTTGTGTTGTAAACAGGGAAAGGAACAATACCCGTAGCGGGTTTGTTTGTTCCGCCTGTTATTGAAACGATCTCATCACGGTCAAGTGCAAGAGAAAGCGCACGGCGGACCTCAGCCGAATCAAATGTCTTGTTTGAACGGTTGAACATAAATGTATGTGTTGAGAAAAGGTCGGAAATGTTAAGTGCCTTGCGGTTTGCTTCTATCTGATCCAAGGGAAGATTGGAAAGATAGAAGATTTCGCCGTTGTTGAACGCATCGAGCAAGCCCTGAAGACCTGAGCCGTCGCGGCCGAGGTATTCATAGTGGATAACGATCTTATGAGGCTTAACATACTTAAGCTCATTTTCTCCGTCTTCACCTTTGAGTCTGTAGTACTTGTTACGCTCAAGAACGTAAGTGCTGTTTTCCTTTTCGTCGTCCATTGACTTAATGACAAACTTACCGTTTGTAACCATCATTGTTGCCTTTGTTGCCCACGTGGGATCACAAAGCATCTGGTCGTTTTCGTCGTACTGAACAACACCGTCATCGTCTGTCAAAGGCTTACTTACTTTGTCTTCACGAAGGGGAACGAGCGCGGGGGAAGCAAGAACCTCGAGAAAATGATCGTAGTCTATAGGACCTTCGAATTCTATTTCGAGCAGGTTGCTGTCAGGCGCTGTGATGCCTACGTCATCTATACTGATACCCGCAATACCCTCCTTCGCAGGCTTAGCGTTCTTTATATCATAAAGAAGAACTGCCGCGTCGCTGGAAAAGTCGGGTTGAAGAATACGCTTCCAAGCGAAGATAAAGTCATCCGCACTTACAGGCGTACCGTCGCTCCATTTTGTGCTCTTAAGCTTAATGAGCATCTTGTATTCATTTCTGTCCTCATCCTCGTTGATAGTGATATCGTCGGCAATGGCGTTTTCAACATCGCCGTCAGCATTGATCCTTGTGATACCCTCGTACAAAATACCGAGCATTTTCACGGCATCAGCATCCTTGTACGCTGTTGCAGGGTCAAAATTTTTAATTT
This sequence comes from Eubacteriales bacterium, assembly GCA_045588615.1. Lineage (GTDB taxonomy): Bacteria > Bacillota > Clostridia > Oscillospirales > CAG-272 > RGIG7213. The sequence goes on along the minus strand of JAZNEN010000291.1, from coordinate 1,385 downwards.
CCGAAGAAAGAAACATATGTATTATTGCGCCGTTATCATTTTCGGCACGGCCGCAGGCAGAAAGCGCGGACAGAGCAAAAATAAGGCACAACAACAGTGCTACAATTCTCTTCATTGATCAGAAACCTCCTTGGATTCTTACGAATAATAAAATGTTTTACCCGGTTATTATACCATTATTTTTCCCAATAATCAATAATAAAAAATTAATTTTTATAAATGTTTGTACATTTGTACAAAATGATTATGCGTTTTTGTTGCTTATTGAACAAAAAACCGTTGAAAAACGGTCTTTTGTAAGAGAAAAGAAACAGAAATGTAATAATAATTATTCAAATAATTAAATAATTATTTACGTGAATTTATTCCCGCAAAGGCAATGCCGAATAATGCACAGCAGACTATGAACCCGGGAACGGGGGCTATTGTGCCGGCTTCCATACCTCCGATAATTCCGAAGAATAAAACAGAACCGAGTGTGACGGCACAAACCGAAGCATATTTTTTAACTATTGCAACTAAAAGTGAAGCCTCTTTACTTTTCAAAGCCGTTAAAAGTACGCTTATTGAGTAACCGAGCACATACGCAGCATACTCCGCGCCAAGATACAGTGTTGATATAAATGAAATAAATGCCTCACCTATTCCGAGTGACTTCTTTTCTGTGTATTTCAATGAAATATTGTTATTCATAATTTCCTCCAAATTACCAAAATCGGTTAATGTAATCGCATTATACACCGAAAATGGTAAAATGTCAAGAGAAAAAACGAAAATAATCGAAAAAAGTGGAAAAATAACTTGACAAAACGGTAAAATTGTGTATAATGGTAAATGTAAAAAGATGATTGGAGTGCGATATGGACTGGCTTTTTGAAACGAAAAGAATAAAAAACGAAAAAGGTATGCGCAACGATGAGCTTGCACAGCGTGCGGGAATACCCGTAGGGACGCTTAATAAGATACTTGCAGGTCAGACGGGAAGCCCGAAACTTTCCACGGTGTGCGCTATTGCCGATGCTCTCGGTGTTTCACTTTCGGAGCTTGTGGGCGGCGGCGATGTGTCCGATACAGAAAAGGAAATAATTAAAAAAATACGCGCGCTTGACGGTGAGGGCTACAGTGCTTTTTCGCAGTGTCTTGACAGGGAATATAAACGTACGCTTGAGGAAAAGAAAAAGAAATACAGCTCGTATGAGCTTGACGATGAAAGCACCGTGAAAATTTTGTTTTACGATATGCCCGTTTCCGCGGGATGCGGTTATTATCTTGACAGCACACGTGCGCAGAAGATAACCATTGCATCGACTCCCCTGACGGAAAAGGCTGATTTTGCCCTCCGTGTCAGCGGCGACAGTATGGAGCCGAAGTTTTCCGACGGTGAC
>JAZNEN010000290.1:0-8710 GCA_045588615.1 Eubacteriales bacterium | reverse complement strand
CCCGACTCCCTCATTCAGGTAATCAAGGCTAAGGAAGCAGATAAGCTTTATGAGGAAGGCATCGTATCAGGCGGTATGATACCGAAGGTTCAGTGCTGTGTTGATGCGGTAAACAGCGGTGTTAAAAAGGTATTTATAATTGACGGAAGAATCCCCCACTCCATCATCATTGAAATGCTCACCGATGAGGGTGCGGGCACTATGTTCGTTTAAAAGAGGTTTAATATGAGCATTATCAAAGAAAACGATAAAAAATATATAGCCCCCACGTACGGTCGTTTTCCTGTGGAATTTGACCGTGCGGAAGGCAGTACCGTCTATGACTGCGACGGTAAAAAATACATAGATATGGGTGCGGGAATTGCAACGACTGCATTCGGTCACTGCGACAGTGAATACATAAAAGCTGTTACCGAACAGCTTAACAAATATTCCCACGCTTCAAACCTTTATTTCACCGCACCGCAGGTAAAGCTTGCGGAGCTTCTTTGCGAAAAAACGGGAATGAAAAAGGTATTTTTCGCAAACTCAGGTGCTGAAGCAAACGAGGGTATGATAAAGGCGGCAAGAAAATACTCATTTGATAAATACGGCGAAGGCAGAAACAAAATAATTACACTCAAAAACTCCTTTCACGGAAGAACCGTTACAACGCTGTCCGCGACGGGACAGGATGTTTTCCACAACTATTTCTTCCCCTTCACCGAGGGCTTTGACTATGCACCCGCAAACGATATTGAGGGCACAAAAGCACTTATCACGGATGACGTTTGTGCTGTAATGGTTGAGCTTGTACAGGGCGAGGGCGGTGTTTTGCCGCTGGAAGCTGATTATGTAAATGAAATATACAGTCTTTGCAGAGAAAAAGACATACTTTTCTGCGTGGACGAGGTTCAGACGGGCAACGGCAGATGCGGTGCCCTTTACGCATATATGCGGTATAATATAAAACCTGATATAATTTCGACTGCCAAAGGACTTGGCGGCGGTCTTCCCATAGGCGCTGTAATTCTCGGTGAAAAAACCGAAAATACACTCGGCCCGTCAACACACGGTTCGACCTTCGGCGGCAACCCCGTATGTGCGGCAGGTGCTTACAATGTTATTTCAAGAATTGACGATGCGCTTCTTGAAGATGTCGGGAAGAAGAGCGAATATATAATCTCACGTTTGAAAGCGTGCAAAAACACCGTATCCGTAAGCGGTATGGGACTTCTTTTAGGTGTTAAGACAACAAAAGATTCAAAGGAAGTCGTAAACGCTTGTATTGCTGACGGCGTACTCGCTTTGACAGCAAAGGACAAAATACGTCTTACACCGCCCTTGAACATCTCGTTTGAGGACTTGGAAAAGGCACTCGACGTTATATGCAAAAATATTGATAAATAAATTTTATCTACATAAAGGGAAAACAAAATATGAAACACTTACTTAAACTTTCCGACCTGTCGGAGGCGGATTTTTCGGAAATTCTTGACCTTGCGGACAAACTGAAGTATGAACGCAAAAACGGTATTCCACACAAACTTTTACAGGACAAAACACTCGGTATGATATTCCGTAAATCTTCAACAAGAACACGTGTTTCTTTTGAAGTTGGTATACACGAGCTTGGCGGTACGGGCCTGTTCCTTTCCTCAAACGACCTTCAGATCGGCAGAGGCGAGGATGCGGCTGATACAGTACGTGTTCTTTCGAGATATCTTGACGGAATCATGATAAGAACATTCGACCAGCAAGAGGTTGAAGATATGGCAAAATTCGGTTCAATACCGATAATAAACGGTCTTACAGACTACGCACACCCCTGTCAGGTGCTTGCCGACCTTATGACTATAAGAGAGTACAAGAAGGAGCTTAAGGGCAAAAAGCTGACATTTATCGGTGACGGTAACAACATGGCAAACTCCCTTATCGTCGGCGGTATCAAATGCGGAATGGAAGTCGCTATTGCGTGCCCTGATGAATACAAGCCCGACTCTGACATCATCAAATGGGCAGAGGCAAACGGCAAATTCACCTGCACGCCCGATATTATGAAGGCGGCAAGCGGTGCTGACGTGCTTTACACAGACGTTTGGGCATCAATGGGTCAGGAGGGCGAGGCGGCAAAACGCCGTGTGGCTTTTGAAGGCTACCAGATAAATTCCACCGTTTACGGTGCGGCAAATGAGGGTGCTATGGTACTTCACTGTCTGCCTGCACACAAGGGAGAAGAAATCACAGCAGATGTTTTCGAGGCCCATGCGAACGAAATATTTGATGAAGCAGAAAACCGCCTGCACGCTCAAAAAGCGGTTATGGTATTACTGATGAAATAATAGCCGAAAGGATATTAAATATATGAAAAAAGGTTATCTTGCTCTTCAAAACGGTAAAATTTTCGAAGGATATTTCCTCACCGACAAAGAAAGCTCATCGGGAGAGGCAGTATTCACAACAGGCGTTGTAGGATACAATAACACTTTATGCGATCCGTGTAATATCGGTCAGGTCGTAATTCAGACATTCCCTCTTATCGGCGCTTGCGGAATAATTCCCGGCATGAAAGAAAAAAAGGCTTATCCGTCCGCTTACATAACGATGGAAGTAGTTGACACACCGTCAAACCACAACTGTGAAGGAAATCTCGCAGACTATCTGGCGGATCAGGGTGTGTGCTGTCTTTGCAGTGTTGACACCAGACAGATCACACGCACACTCCGAGACGAGGGTGCGATGGGCGCAGGTATTGCAGAAACACCCGAAAAGGCTCTGGAGCTTGCAAAATCGTATAAATACACCTCAAAGGCAGGGCTTGCCGGCACAGATGCGGTAACAATGCTTAAAGCAAAGGCGCCGCAGTACAATGTAGCAGTGATAAACTACGGCTCCGTCCGTGACAATGCCGAAAGACTTGTCGACAGGCGCTGTAATGTGACAGTCTTCCCATATAACACAAAAGCGGAAGATATTTTGAACGGTAATTTCGACGGTGTGCTCCTTTCAGACGGTCCCGGAGATCCTACAGACTACAAAGAACAGACTGAAGAAATAAAGAAAATAATCGGTAAGCTTCCGATATTTGCGTGCGGGCTCGGTCACCAGCTTTTGGCTCTCGCCAACGGCATAAAGACAGCCAAGATAAAGACGGGACACCGTGGGGCAAACCTCCCCGTGCGTGACCTTGACGGCGAAAAAACATACATAACATCACAAAATCACGGCTACACGGTAGATGCTTCATCTGTTTCACCTGACACAGCGGTGATATCCTTCATAAACGCAAACGACCGTGATGTTGAGGGACTCCGATATGTTAAGCATCCTTCATTCTCGGTACAATTCATACCGCAAGATAACTCCGCACCTGCGGACACAGCTTTCGTATATGACAGATTCGTTTCAATGCTCGGAAACAACTAAGGGGGGAATGAGCTATGCCGAAAGATTTAAGTATTAAAAAAGTTCTTGTAATAGGTTCAGGTCCTATTGTAATCGGTCAGGCAGCGGAATTTGACTATGCGGGCGCACAGGCGTGCCGTGTGTTGAAGTCCGAAGGCGTTGAAGCGGTGCTTGTAAACTGCAACCCCGCAACAATAATGACAGACTTTTCAATGGCAAACGAGATATATCTCGAACCCCTTAACACAGAAACTATCAAAAGAATAATTCTCAAAGAAAAGCCCGACAGCTTGCTTGCAGGTCTCGGCGGTCAGACGGGACTTACAATTGCAATGCAGCTTTACAAGGAAGGATTTTTGCAAAAGCACAACATCCGCCTTATCGGTACAAATGCTGATGCTATCATCCGTGCGGAAGACAGACAGCGCTTCAAGGACACAATGGATGAGATAAATCAGCCTTGTATTCCCTCTGACACGACGCACGATGTTGAAGAGGCTGTGCAAATAGCAAACAGAATAGGTTATCCCGTTATCATCCGTCCTGCTTTTACGCTCGGCGGTGCGGGCGGCGGTGTTGCTTATAATGAAGAACAGCTCCGCACAACGGCAGGTACGGGACTTAATATGTCACCTATTCATCAGATTCTTGTTGAAAAATACATATTCGGATATAAAGAAGTAGAATTTGAGGTTATGCGTGACGGCGCAGGCAACGTAATCACCGTTTGTTCAATGGAAAATGTCGACCCTGTCGGCGTTCATACAGGTGACAGTATCGTTGTTGCTCCCGCAATCACGCTTACGGATAAAGAATACACGATGCTCAGCACAGCGGCGCTGAACATAATTGCAGCACTTAAGATCGAGGGCGGCTGTAACTGTCAGTTCGCACTTGACCCGTACAGCGATAATTACTTCGTAATCGAGGTTAACCCCAGAGTTTCACGTTCATCAGCCCTTGCAAGTAAAGCAACAGGTTATCCTATCGCTAAGGTAACGTCAAAAATTGCTCTCGGATATACGCTTGACGAAATCCAGAACGATGTTACGGGAATCACCTGTGCTTGCTTTGAGCCGACAGTTGACTACGTCGTTTTGAAAATGCCCAAGTGGCCGTTTGACAAGTTCCCTTACGCGTCCCGTAAGCTCGGAACACAGATGAAGGCAACGGGCGAGGTCATGGCTATCGGCGACAGCTTTGAATCGGCCTTGATGAAAGCTGTAAGAGGCGCTGAGCTTTCACTTGATACACTTCATATGCCTGCGCTCGACGAATGTACTGATATCAAAGAAAAGCTGAAGGATATCGATGATGTCAGAATATTTGCTGTATATGAGGCGCTTCGCCGAGGTGTTTCGGTTGATGAAATAAACGAAATAACAAAGATAGACAAGTTCTTTATAAACAAGATAAAGAAACTTGCCGAATATGAGAATAAAATTGCAAACGGTAGTGTTGACGCTGAATCTTATAAAGAAGGTAAGCGTCTGGGCTATACAGACAAAGCGATAGAAAGAATATCGGGTGTCAAATGCCCTGACAAGCTCTTCCCTGTTTACAAGACGGTTGATACCTGTGCAGGTGAATTTGATGCTAAAACTCCTTACTTCTACTCCGTTTACGGCAAGGCGTGCGAAGCACGTCCCAAGGCTGAAACAGGCAGAGAAAAGATAATCGTTTTAGGTTCGGGACCTATCAGAATCGGCCAGGGTATCGAATTTGACTATTCATCCGTTCACTGTGCAAAGACACTGCGTGAGCTTGGATATGAGGTCATAATCATAAACAACAACCCCGAAACAGTTTCCACAGACTTTGACGTTTCCGACAGACTCTACTTTGAACCCCTTTCGCCCGAAGACGTTATGGGTGTAATTGAGGTTGAAAAGCCTATCGGTGTCGTTGTGGCATTCGGCGGCCAGACGGCTATCAAGCTCGTTAAATTCCTGAGTGACTCCGGCATCCGCATTCTCGGAACGTCTGCTGAGGGTATTGATTTGGCAGAAGACCGTGAAAAGTTCGACGCACTTCTCAACTCCCTTGACATCAAGCGTCCGAAGGGTCTCGGCATCATGACGATGGAAGAAGCACTTGATGCGGCACACACGCTTAAATACCCCGTGCTGCTCCGTCCTTCTTACGTTATCGGCGGTCAGAATATGACTATCGCTTATACGGACGATGATGTACGTCAGTATATGGAGCTTATTCTCTCCCACGATATCGAAAACCCCGTGCTTATTGACAAATATATGTCGGGTACGGAGCTTGAGGTCGATGTTATCTCCGACGGTGAGGATGTGCTTATTCCCGGCATTATGGAGCATATTGAGCGTGCGGGCGTTCACAGCGGTGACTCTATCGCAATTTATCCCCCGCAGAACATTTCCGATAAGCTTATTCACAGAATTATTGAATGTTCAACGCTTCTTTCAAAATCACTCGGCACAAAGGGCCTTGTAAATATTCAGTATCTTACATACGAAGGTGAGCTTTACGTAATTGAAGTTAACCCCAGAGCTTCCCGTACAATTCCTTACATCAGCAAGGTAACGGGAATTCCGATGGTCGATATTGCTTCCCGTGTAATGCTCGGCGCAAAGCTTAAGGATCTCGGATATGAAAGCGGTCTTTACAAGATTCCTCCGTACGTTGCCGTTAAGGTTCCCGTGTTCTCATTTGAAAAGCTGTCAGATGTAAACTCATCTCTCGGCCCGGAAATGAAGTCTACAGGTGAAGTCCTCGGTGTCGGTAAGAACCTGACCGAAGCACTTTTCAAGGGTATGGTTTCCGCAGGCTTCAGAATGGACCTCGGCAAGGGTGACGGCGTGTATATTACAGTCGGTGACAATGATAAATTTGAAATTGTCAAGCTTGCAAAGAAATTTGCAGATCTCGGCCTTAACATCTACGCTACAAAGGGTACTGCAAAGGCAATTTCAGCCCTCGGCGGTATTGAAGTAGGTGTAATTCAGGAGGATGAAAGCCATTCGCTTCTCGAATGTGCAACAAGCCTTGTAGACAACGAAAAGATAAAGCTTATCGTTTATACAGGCGCTAAAACAAAGCAGGCCCAGGAAGACTATATTTCACTTCACAGAACAGCACTTCTTGCAGGTGTTGCTTGTATCACATCGCTTGACACAGCAAATGCACTTGCTGACATCGTTGCATCCCGCTTCAATCTGCATAATACAGAGCTTGTTGACATCAACCACATGAGAACAGAACGCAAGAAGCTCGCATTTACAAAGATGCAGGCTTGCGGTAACGACTATCTGTTCTTCGACAATACAAACGGTGAAATAACATGTCCCGAATCGCTTACGCTTTCCGTTTGCGACAGAAACTACGGTGTCGGTGCTGACGGTATCGTGCTTATTGAAAAGTCACGTGTTGCAGATGCGAAGATACGCATCTTCAACAAGGACGGAAGCGAAGGTAAGATGGCAGGTAACAGCGTGCGCTGTGTTGCAAAATATCTGTACGACAACGGAATTACTGATAAAGAGGAGCTTGACATTGAAACCGCAAGCGGTATCAAGCACCAGAAGCTGTACATTTACAGCGGTCTTGTACGCTCCGTAAGCGGTGACATGGGTAAGGTTTCACTTAAAGCCGATGAAGTTCCCACAACGCTTGAGGGTGATGAAATAATCAACAAATCCGTCAAGGTCGGCGGTGAGGATTATAACATCACGTGCGTTTCCGTCGGAAATCCGCACTGCGTCATATTCTGCGACAGCGTTGACAAGATGAACGTTGAGGCAGTCGGTTCGATGTTTGAAAACTGCGAATACTTCCCTGAACGTGTAAACACGGAATTTGTAAGAGTGGTCAACAAGAGCACACTTAAAATGCGTGTCTGGGAAAGAGGAAACGGCGAAACACTTTCCTGCGGTACAGGCGCTTGTGCGGCGGCTGTTGCAGCTGTTGTAAACGGCTACTGCGAGGAAGGCGCCGATATCACAGTTAAGCTTCGCGGCGGCGACCTTATAGTAAATTATAAGGATGGCAAGGTAACGCTTACAGGCTCGGTTGAATCCGTATTCGACGGCACGATAACAATGTAATAAACACCAAAAGTCCTCCACGGATCAAACCGTCGAGGACTTATTTTTTTAAATATCCGAAACGCATTAAGATCTGCGCTTCCTCCCGTCCTCCCACCGGGGAGACGTATCATCTCTGCTACAGAAGAGATGATATTTCTTTATGATATTTTAGTAATCAATTCTATATAATTCACCAAAAAGTATTTACAAATCAAAAAAAATATGATACAATCGTATTGCCAAACAATCTTAATATCATAGTTATAGGTCTTTTTGTCGTTATGGGAACTATAGCTTTTTCCGTTATGCAATCAAGCGAATATGTTTTGGTAAAAACGTGACTCCTGCTTGATTGTATAGAGAACCTATGCTATGAGAGAGATTGTTTGGCGACAATTGGAGTTTGCGTTTTTCGGTGCGCTGACTTCGGTTGGCGTACTTTTTATTTTTAGGAGGATGTTATGAAAAACGAAATTAGCACAGAACACACATTGGCAAAAAACGTTAGCAATTTGTATGATATGGAACTGAATAATTATTTGACAGTACAAACAATTGCAAAATTGCAATATCAGGTTAATTCATTGGGGTATTACCAAAATATCCCCGAGCCAAAACAACAACAAGCGTATTTATCCTACGACGATACAGGAATCGGTGCAATGATTGGTGTATTTATCGGTGCAATAATTGGAACAATAATCGGATTTTCCAACAGTTCGGGCTTTTTCGGCTCTATAAGCGGTGCCATAGGCGGTCTTATTGTCGGCGGTATCGTTGGAGTAGCACTCGGCGCCATACTGGGATTTTGTGCAGATCAATCACATTTCAATGAATGTAAAAACAATTACGATAATAAATACGAAAGTGAAATGAGCCAATACAAATGGCAAATTTTGCAGGACAAAGAACGTGTACGCAAAGAGCTTATACAAAAAGAAGCATTACAAGATGAAATTGTTGTACTAAAAAACAGATTAGATAAATCAACTGCGTTAACCGCATCAATGTATGACAATGCCGAAATAGACAGTGATTTTCGTTCACTAATTTCTATCGGATATATGAATGACTTCATAAGACTCGGTATATCAAACAAATTAACCGGCGTTGACGGACTATATTATTTGATAAAGCAAAGAATAAATTGGGACTTACTCCATACAACACTTTATGATATTTCCCAAAAACTTAATACAATTATTAATAATCAAGATCGTATTTATTATGAACTTTGTGACATGAACAGAAAAAGTGATGAAATAATA
>JAZNEN010000289.1:0-6644 GCA_045588615.1 Eubacteriales bacterium | reverse complement strand
TTCTCCGGGCTCTGTTTCAGGGGGAATCGAAAATTCTATTTCATCTTCAGTAAGTTCCAACGGGAACTGTTCTTTTCTTGTGTTATCAGCATTGATGTAAGATGTTTTTGAAGCACTTACTGTTTCAAAATTGCTGTATGTGCCGAGGTAATACGCTTCTCCGCCAACTGTTGTTTCCCATGCAAATGTTTCACCGTTGAGTTTGAATATACATTCTGTGGAATCAGCATATCTGAGTGCGGGCTTGTTCTCAGCGTTTAAGAAGAGATCGACATACTTCTTTGCGCCGTTGATCTTAACGGAGAATTTGTAACCGCCATCTACAGCTTCTGCAATTACATCAAGTGCTTTTGCAAAATCTGTTGTCATTGTGAGGTATCTGTCCTGATTAAGACCACCGTCGATGTAAAGAACCTTGCCCGTAGCAGCCTGGTAAAGATAGAACTTATATACTGTGTTTTCCTCGGGCAATTTATCACCGGGAGGAAGCGGAATTGTGTCAGAATCAGGATCTGTTTCGGGAGCTTCAGGGGCTTTAACAGCCTCAGTAACAAGTTCCAAGGGGAACTGTTCAACTCTTGTGTTGTCAACCTTGATATAAGATGTGAATGATGCACTTACAGTATCATATGTGTTGTATGTGCCGAGGTATACTCTGTCTTCGCCGAAAGCTGTTTCCCATGCGAATGTTTCGCTGTTGTAGGAATATACGCAATCCGTAGAATCAAGATAGCCAACAGATGTTTTGCCTTCATCGTTGCTGTAAACACCTATATATTTCTTAGCACCGTCAATAGTTGTGAAGAATTTGTAACCGCCGTCAACAACTTCTGCAAAAATATCGATTGCCTGTGAGAAATCTTCTGTCATTGAAAGGTATCTGCCGGACACGCCGCCGTCGATGTAAAGAACCTTATTCGACTTTGCCTGGAAAAGATAGAACTTATAAGCTGTGTCAGCTGCGGGTGCGGAGATCACACTTGCAACGGGACCGTCATTAGCGGGAACAACGAGCTTGAAAACTACCTTTTCTGTAACACCTGCAGGGTCTGCAACTGTTGCTGTCAATTCATAATTGATAGCTTCTGCGGCATTTTCGTTAACGTCGATCTTAACCTGCTTGTTTGCTTCGTCGGGGATAACCTTAACGTCTTCGGTGTTTGTTGTCCAAGTTACATTGTAAGGAACACCGCCGTTCATAACCTGAGAAACTACTGTAAAGTCTCTGCTTGTTTCAGGTTCTGTAAGGTACTGCTTGTACATGTTCTTGAGGAACGCTGCTGCCGATTTAACGTCGTATTCGCCTGTTTCGGCAGTTGTTTCTGTGCCCGTTTCAGTATCATTACCGCCGCAGGAAACAAGCGGTACTATACAAAACATAAGCGCAAGCAAAAGTGCGATTAATTTTTTCATATATGACTCCTTTTAAAATATTGTCAATTAATGAACATTAACATCTTTAACGGAGAATACTTTGATCTGATATTTGCCGTTAAAATAGTCTACAATTCCCTTCACGTCGATCGTTTTGCCTTCAAAATAATCACGCGTGATAAGATTTCCTTCCTCATCAAGAAGAACTGTAGTGCGGACTGAGATCGTCTGACCTTCCGCCTGACACGTAAGTGTCATGGCACCGTCAGAATCACCGTCGTTGTTGGTTACATAAATATCCTTGACCTCAAGGTTCTTCATGCTCAATGTTGAAGAAAGTGCAAGTTCTGCATAAGGAACTTCCTTGAGCGTTTCTTCGCCGTCATCACCGATAACAGTTACAGACACCTTTGATGTTGCAAATGTTGCAGGTGACGTTTCAACGTAAGCTGCTTCAAATCCGTCGCCGAGCTTCTGGATATTGTTGGGGTTCTTTGTATCCATCATATCGTATTTCAAGTCTGAAACCTGATATGTGCCGCCGGCTTCATAGAACTGCATAGAACCAACGATACGAACCTTGTTGCCGGGCTTGATAACATTAAGTCCCGCACCTGTGAGTGTAAAGCCGTAGTACACGGAGATACCGTGATACATATTGGTTTCATCATCAAATGCTTCGACATAAATGCTCTGACCGCTGTTTTTCGAAACAATACCTTCGAAAGCAACAGTCTTACCGGTATAAAGTGCAGGATTAGCGCGGAGCTCCTTGATCGTAAGCTCAATTGCTGAACCGTAGTAAAAATCAGGGTCTTTTTCATCAGAATAAACGTAAAGCTTGTGAGCCTTAGCCTGATCGATAGCGTTCATACAAATAGAACCGTAACGGTTCTGCGATGAACTCGACGCTATAGCAAGACCTTCCTGAAGTATTTCCAGATTAAGGTTGCGGTATTCAGCGGAATCAGCTGTTTTATACCATACCCAGATAAGATGACGGTCACCTGTTGAGTCTACATTGAGAGCTTCTGTATCACTCTCAAGTACGATAGATGTCGCCGCCTGAAGCTTTGTTTTTGTGAAGTTTGAAGCCTTTTTGCCCCATTCTTCGATCTGTCCCGTCGATTCGGGAGTATTTATGGCAATATATCTCGCCTTCAGTATTCCCTTGTCTATAACACTTTCGGGAACATAGAAGTGTGTTGTATCACCGTCGATATACTGTTTAACCTTAACATTTTCGATCTTAAGGCTTGAAGACGACATATCAAGCTTGAGCTGTGAAGCATAGTCAACTATCTCACCAAGCTCCGCTGTGGTGTCTGTCGTAATTGTGTCTGCAGTAGTATCAGTACTCTGCGGATTGCAGGATGCAAAGCATCCCGCAACCATGCAAAGAGCCAACGCTGCAGATAAAAATTTAGAAAGTAAATTCATAAAGTTTTACCTTAATTAATTATGACATATATTCGCATTCTGCGACAGCGTCTTCGAATGCCTTCTTGATCATTGCGTCCTTATCGGAAGCGTTCTTGTATTCAACCATGCAGTACTGAAGAAGTGCACCAACCTGGTCACGTGCTTCGGATGAGCCGTTGAATGCAGGGGATGTGTAGTAAGCATCCTTCTGTTCAAGACAAACCTTAGCGGAAAGAGCTGCGATGTTGTCGCCGCCGTTTGCTGTGTTTATAAACTCAGCATATACGGGGTTCTGTGCAACGGATTCAAGTACGGGAACGTAACCTGAAACCATACCGAATTCAGCCTGGAATTCAACACAGCTTGTAAGGTACTTAACGAAGAGCCAAGAAGCAACAACTTCCTGCTGTGATGTGCTGTTGAAGATACAGAGTGAAGGACCCTGAGAAATAACCTTCTTGTTAGCGGCATCTGCCTGAGGAATTGTAGCTATACCTACTTCAAACGGATAGCTTCCGTCGTCAGTAGCGGCGGGACGCTGGTGTGTAGCACCTGCGGAAGAACCGATGGACATATAGGACTTTGTGCCTGTCTGTGCAACGAAAAGACCTGATGTGTAAGCACCGTAGATCTCCTGTGTTGTTACATAGCCCTTCTGGTGCCATTCAGCAAATCTCTTAACGAAGCTTCTGTTTGTTTCGTTATCGAAGAGGAAGTGGTTACCTTCTTCAGCGCTTGTGTAATCGGACTTGAGCTGTTCTGCCATTGTGATGAACCAGTTAGCTTCGGAGTCGTATCCGAGGGGGATACAGTTGGGATCGATAGCGAGGATCTGTGCGCAGAGTGTTTCAAGCTCATCCCATGTTGTGGGTACCTGAAGATTGTTAGCGTCAAAGAATGTCTTGTTGTAGTAAAGAACTTCTGTTGACTTGGAAAGAGGAAGTGTGTACATCTTGTCATCACCGAACTCTTTACCTTCGTTGTAGTAAGCGTCGATAAAGTCAGCAATCTGCTCTTCTGTGAAGCCGAGTACTTCCTTGGAGCCGTCAGCCTTTGTAACTTCAGCCTTGCTGCCTATGAAGCTGTCAAGCGTTACAACAGAGCCTGCGAGGTTGTAAAGAGCAACGTGGTCGGGATAACAGTAAGCAATGTTGGGCTGGTTACCAACTGTAAGCTCTGTACTGATCTTATCACGAACGTCATCGTAGCCGCCTTCCTGTGAGTGAACGATCTTGATGTTGGGGTACATCTCGTTGAACTTTGCAACGTACTTATCAAGTACTGTACGGAGATTTGCGCCCATTGTGTGGTAGAAAGTGATCTCTACTTCACTTCCGTCATACGTAAGTCCTTCTTCGGGAACGAACGAGCCGTTGTCCTTTGTTTCGGTACTGTCTCCGCCGCACGAAGCAAGTGCAAAGCAGTTCAGAACGATAACCAGGATCAAGCATACTGCTGTGAGTATCTTCTTCATAGTTTTTTCCATCCTTTAATTTTTTTATGTTAAGTTCTTTTGAACTATTATCCCTTGATACCGCTGCTTGAAACACCCTTCATAATGTATTTTCTCAAAAATACAAATACAAGGAAAAGCGGGAACGATACAATGGCTACTGCCGCCATCTGAACCGGGTAGTTTACCATATCGTCAACCGTGAAGTCAGCACCGCGCAGACCGTTTGTGATGAGCAGGTGTGCGTCATCGTTTGCAACGAGGTTCGGCCACACGTATGAGTTCCACGCACCCATCATCTTAAGAATCGTTATTGATATAAGGGTGGGGAGTGAAAGCGGTATCATTACCTTCCAAAGGTATTTCAGGTCGCTTGTACCGTCAACCTTTGCGGCAAGATACAGTTCATTCGGTATCTGCATAAAGTTCTGCTTCAAAAGGTAGATGTAGAACACACTTACCAAGAAAGGAACGATAAGAACCGTGTACGTATTCATCCAGCCGAAATCGTTGACTGTTGAATAGTTTGTGATTGTGAATAGCTCACCGGGGATCATCATCGTTGCCAGCAAAGCACCGAACAGCGCATTCTTACCCTTGAACTCAAGACGGGCAAAGGCAAACGCCGAAAGGACTGTGATAACGAGTGACAAAAGCGTAGAAACGACACCTACATATACAGTGTTCATAAACAATGTACCGAGGTTTGCCGTTGAAAACGCATCAACGTAGTTTCTGAATACCATCTGCTTCGGGAAAAGCGTAGGTACGGGAAGATTATATTCTGCAAGACTCTTTACAGATGAGATAAGCATCCAGTAAAAAGGAAACAGGACGATAATAGCGATTATACCGAGGAATAGGTAAAGTGCTGTTTGAACTATGACCTTCTCGACCTTTTGAACGGAGGAGACCTTTTGCATATCTTTTTCTTGCATAACTTGAGAAGTTTTCTTTTCTGCCATGATATCCCCTCCTTAATAATGTGTTTTCTTCTTGCTGACACCGAGGTTTATCATCGTAACGATAAAGATAATGCCAAACAGAATAAGCGCCGCCGCACTTGCACGGCCCTGATGGTTTTTAATGGAATCGTAGATGTAGCCGACCATCGTGTTAAGACGTCCGTAGTCACCTGCGGGTCCCATCTTGTCACCGAATATACCGACAATGCTGGAATATTCCTTGAAGCCGCCGATAAAGCCCGTGATTACAACGTATGCAAGCATCGGGGAAAGAAGCGGAACCGTTATCTTTGTGAACACACGGAATCTCGGTGTACTGTCGATCTTTGCCGCCTCATAGTACTGCTTGTTAACACTCTGAAGACCGCCTAAAAGAATGAGTATCTTGAACGGAAGCGCATTCCAAACAATGTAAATTGTCATTACCGTGATATTTGCGGCGTATGTTGAGCCGGCATTTATCCAGTTTATCGGTTCAATACCGAAAAGACCGAGTGCGTTGTTTATTATACCCACAGTTTCAACCACCTGTACATCAGCCGCTGTATTTCCGACGATGTTGAACATTGCCGCAAATACCATACCGATAGCGATGGAGTTTGTTACATAGGGCAAGAAGAATATTGTCTGCAAAAATCTCTGCAGGAATTTGATTGAGTTAAGACATACCGCGATAACGAGTGCCAGAATCGTTGATATCGGAACTGTCAGAACACAGAGTAAAAGTGTATTTTTAAGACAGTTTATGAAGCCCTTGTATTCAATAACCTTTTGGAAGTTTTTGATACCGTATGTGAACTCCTTACCGCCGATAGCACTCAAGCTGCTGTAATCCTCTGTAAACGCCATAGCAAGAGTGTTTATAATAGGCCAGACCGTGAATACAAGCAACAGCACGATAGCCGGTGCAAGATATATCCAAGCCTTCCATTGTTGTTTGCTGTCAACCATATCTTCTCACCTCAAAAACGTATTCTTTCTTCGTTTTCGGCATCGAATATAAACACCTTATGGGGTTTGAGAGAATATTTAACAGTCTTAGCTGTTGCATCGAGCTTACTGTCGGAGTTGATTATTGAACGGATAACGGGATTAAGCGAGGCATCGTTTCTTGAAACTATACTGATATCACGTCCCATTACCTCAATATTTGAAAGCTCACAAACAAGTGCGCCGTTTTCGTCAAGATTAAATCCTTCAGGACGAACACCGACTGTTACATCACGGTCATTAACACCGGGAACATCGAGTACTGCAGCATCACCGATATAAAGCTTACCGCTTGACACACGTCCTTTAAATACATTTATAGGAGGTGTGCCGAGGAACTTTGCAACAAAGAGGTTTGTAGGATCATCGTATATATCCTGCGGCTTTCCTACCTGCTGAACGATACCTGTCTTCATAACGACGATCATATCGGAAATGCT
>JAZNEN010000288.1:0-6158 GCA_045588615.1 Eubacteriales bacterium | reverse complement strand
GTCGTATCCTGCGGGTACAGATCCAAAACCGATGTAAATAGGCTTTTCGCCTTTTGCAAGAAACTCTGCAATATCAGCCGGCGGTGTGTAAATATCCTCCTGTCCGACATCGGAAAAATATCCGACAACGTGTATGTTTTCGCCGTAGTCCTCGCAAGCGGGCACAACAAGCTCACTGTAGCCGAGCAAATTTTCAATACCGCTTCCGTCAAGATACTTATTGCCAAGCCTCATGCTGTTTTTAAGTCCCAGCGGCTTAAGCCACGATTTTTTGGAAGCCTTCTGTATGCGCACAGAAAAATAACCGCATAGAATGTGCGACAGCTTATTGTATGTACCTCTGAAAAGCTTGCCTAAGGGCCATTCGGGATAGTTCACGCAGCGGAACTCCTTCGTGGGCGCATCCGGATAGAAATTAAGGCGCACATAAGGTATTTTGAGTCCCTCGCCTATATACGTCATGGCAACTGATGTGCTTGTCGCATAAAGAAGCAGATCAGCACCCGTACACGCTTTTATAAGTATATCACGTATCAGGTCTGTATCCTTTGCATATACCTTTTTGACAGCAGACATTATCTTGAACATATTGCTTCCGCCCGATATGATGGCGTGCATAAGCTCCTCTGAGTCACCGGGGTATGCTGTGAATTTTATACCCTCACCCTCGATATATTCCCTGAATCTCTCATATGCAATAAGAGTAACGTCGTGTTTTCTTGTTATCAGTCTTTTTGCAAGGTTTGCACAAGGGCGCACATCGCCCATTGAACCTACGCCCAAAATAACGATCTTCATCTTTATCTCCGAATTTTTTATAGTATAATTTGATTTTATCACAAAAATATCTCCGTGTCAAGAATAAGAATTTGAACGTATATGCCTTCCTTCATTTTAAAATATGAATATAATGTAAAAACACATTTTTTCATATCCCAAAATCCAAATTGTGTGGTAGAATTAATATATAAGCGCCATGCCTGCGCCCCCCCACGGCTCGTTTACGAGCCGCCCCGCAGGCAAATGGCGCAGATTTCCTTCGGAAATCTATTTGCAAACTTTTAAGATAGTGCGCCCAAGAACGTAAAAAAATCAAAATAAAAAGGAAAAAAATCATGAAAATACTTATTATAAACGGACCTAATCTCAATATGCTCGGAATAAGAGAGCCTGACATTTACGGAAAGCAAAATTACAAGGCACTTGTAAAAATGATAGAAGAAAAGGCGGCGTCACTGGGCGTTGAAGTATCCGTGTACCAATCAAACCACGAAGGATGTCTTGTCGATGAAATACAAAATGCATACGGTAAATTCGACGGCATCGTTATAAACCCCGCCGCATATACACACACAAGCGTGGCAATTCCCGATGCACTGAAGGCTGTCGGCATACCGACGGTCGAGGTACACATTTCCGACATCAACCAAAGGGAGGAATTCCGACGCCATTCATTCACCTCATGTGCCTGCAAGCTGACAATAGCAGGACACGGCTTCGACGGTTATCTTGAGGCGATGGAATACCTTGTAAGCAATTATAAGCCCCAAAAATAAAATATTTTAACTCTACTGACGGTTGATTTTCCCCGATTCAACCGTAAGTACGTGGATTTTTGAAAAATACTGATGTATCATAAAGACAGAAAGGAGGGCATATGGATCAGATAAAGATAGGCAGGTTTATTGCCGAATGCAGAAAAAAACAAAACCTTACACAAATGCAGCTTGCCGAAAAGCTGAACATCACCGACCGTGCGGTGTCAAAATGGGAAACGGGAAGGTCACTGCCCGATTCGTCTATAATGCTGCAGCTGTGTGAGATACTGAACATCACGATAAACGATTTATTTTGCGGGGAGGTAGTTATAATGGATAATTACAACAAAGAGCTTGAAAAAAATTTACTTGAAATGGTAAAGCAAAAAGAAGAAGCCGACAAAAGGCTTCTCAATATGGAGATCGTCACAGGTGTAATATGTGTCGTATTTATGCTTGCGTTAGCAGTGATGGCATCATATGCACCGCTTGAGGAATGGGTAAGAATAACACTCATCATAATAGGTCTTATCCCTCTTCTGATCGCTATGCCGTTTATGCTGAAGATCGAACAAAAGGCAGGCTATTATGAGTGCCGTGAGTGCCGCCACAGATACGTTCCAGAATATAACAGCGTAGTCTGGGCAATGCATATGGGCAGAACGAGATATATGAAATGCCCCAAATGCGGCAAAAAATCATGGCAGAAAAAGGTCATCAGTAAAGATTAAGCATACAATATTAAATTTACACTTGAAAGTCCGTTACTATTGTGATAAAATGGTAACGGACTTTTTATTTATGAATTTTCAAAAGGGAGTGATCTTATGGGCGATGCCGTACTCGGTATCTGGCTTGCTTCAAAATATAAGGCGGGGCACACGCTTCCGAAAAAACTTTACGAAAAATTCGGTTCATTTGAAAATATTTACTCAGCTGATATCGATGACTACCTGCAGGCAGGATTTACGATAAATGAAATATCTCCTCTTTTGGGGAAGTCAACGGATTATGCAAAAAGGATATGTGCGTTTTGCGCAAGCGCAAAAACGGATATAATTGTATTCGGCGACGAAAAATATCCGAAAAGCCTTTACACAATTCCCGACTGTCCGCCGGTGCTCTTCTGCAGAGGTACGCTTCCCGATTTCAATAAATACATATCCGTAACAATGGTCGGTACAAGGGAAATGAGCCGTGACGGCGCACTCACAGCGCATAAAATATCATTTGAAGCCGCAAGCGGAGGGGCTACCGTCGTCAGCGGATTTGCACACGGTATAGACTCGGCAGTGCACCGCGGTGCGCTTGATGCTGAAGGAAAGACCGTGGCTGTGCTCGGATGCGGAATAGATGTCGATTATCCGTTTGAAAATACCGCACTCAAGGAAGAAATAATATCATCGGGCGGTGCGGTCATTACGGAATTTTTCCCGCCCACAGAACCGATGTCTTCCAATTTCCCGATAAGAAACAGGGTGCTCAGCGCATTATCGCATTGCACAGTCATCATAGAAGCACCTCTCGGAAGCGGTGCGTTGATAACAGCAAACCGCGCAAGTGAACAAGGCAAAAAGATCTTCGCCGTGCCGGGCTCTGTATCAAGCAAAACGTGTGAGGGCAGTAACCTCTTGCTGAAAGAAGGGATAAGTGCGGTTCTCGACGGGTACGACATCCTGCGTGAGGTTGATGTGCTGTTTCCAAACACTGCCGCACACAAAACACCGAAAAAAGAATATTTCATACCGTCGGAAATCGCACATATGGCGCAAAATGCGGTAATACCCGATGCGCCTTACAGAACGCCCACGGTAAACCGCGGTGACGAGCTTGAAGGAATACCGCGTGAAATATACGAAAAGATACTTAAAAACGGGGTTGCAACGGCTGAGGAAATGGTAAACGACACGCTCCCGCTGGGAAAAGTCCTGTATATTTTAACACGTCTTGAGTCAGACGGATATATTTCCGTCGTCCCCGGCGGCGGATATAAGGTCAGAAATACATAATAATCACAAAAGGTTGATTCATGCTCGGTAAATATACCGCGGAACCAACCTTTTTTATTTTTTCGAAACATTTGTAAACTCATTGTATATTTAACACAATAAAAGCTCAATGCCAACTACACCGTATTTTTTCTGTTCTTCTTCCGAATAATATTCATTCATATCTATATAATGTGCAGCCGAAATATTTTCCTCTGTATACCCGCACTTCAATAGCGGTAAGCTTTGATATAATTCTTTAAAGCTTTCAAAACGGTGCAAAGCAACAACTTCAGCCGTAATAATCTCACCGTTGTGTGTATTTGTAAATTCTATATCGTCGCCAACTTTGATTTTTTGCCTTTTTTCATCAAACAGTCTTAATTCGATCGTTTTCCGCCCGCTTTTTATCATCTCAAACGGAAACGGATTAAGCTTCATATAATGCTTCATATTTATCCTTTATTCTGTTCAAGCATCTTGTCTTTTTATTTGATATACTGCCGCAGGCAGTATGCGCCCACTGCCCGCAGGCAATTCGCATTAGTTCGCTATACGAACTACATGCGAATTGTGGGGGGTGCGGGCGGGCGCTTGCATGTTATCCATTTTATATGGTATCATACTTTGTGCGCAAACACCGCATTATTCGGTAAATTTTTTCAAAATTATTTCACCTAACAAATATACATATAGGTATTGACAAGCAAAAAAACGTATGATAAAATAACCTTGTCACACAAAAATGAATAACGATGTATGGATGAACTCCTTTTTTTGCAGGGGGTTTTATACCCATTTGAGCATAAGCTTATGAATTCGGCAAAATCGCAGATTCTGCAAGCTTATGTGGAAAGAGTTATATCCATATCGTTTGTTTTTGTGTGACGACAATGGAGTCTGCGTTTTTCGGTGCGCTGACTTCGGTCGGCGCACTTTTTTATTATTATTTTTAAGGAGGTCATCATTATGTATGACAATATCGGCAGAAAAATCAAAAATTTAGCAGCAATAATAGCATTTATACAAGCAATAATACCAATCACAATAGGTATATTAATGATTATTTCCTCTATGGATTCTAAAGACGGTTCCGTAGTTCCTGGGGTTCTCGTTATGGTCATCGGTTCAATTTTGGCATGGATTTCTTCTTGGCTGCTTTACGGATTCGGCGAACTCATCGAAAAAGCCTGTGACATCGAATATTACTTGCGTCGCAATTCGCACAAACATTCATATACATCCAGAATAAGTAAGTTGGAAAAGCTCCGTGCACAAGGTCTTATCACAGAAGAAGAATATAAAAAAGCTATGTTGAAAATCCACGACGAGGTGTAAATATGGAATTCACGGGAAAGCACAAGCAGAAACTGAACTGCGTAAAAGAAATCAAATGCCTTTCAGTATTATCTCTTTCGTTCGCAATAATTTTTTTCATGTGTATTTTGATTTTATCAGAATCACTATCTGGCATCGTCGGCATTATTCTACTCACACTTCCATTGCTGTTTTCCGCCGCTTTGTTTAATTTTTATATCTTTATGTTCGAAAAAAGTGCGGATAACGGATTTTATCTCCTTATCATTTTCGTAATATTAACATTTTTGAATCCTGTAAATTTGCTTGCAATATTCGGATTCATAAACGAAAGTAATAAAAAAACATTTTACTTGATCCCTATAATAAGCAATTTAGCAATACCAGTATATATATCTTTGTGTGCAGTCGGTAATGTATTTTTTTTATTGATTATCGGTTTTATAGTATTTATCAGCTCTATGCTTTTATTCGTATTAAAAAATGAAATCATAACAAAAATCACAATACCGATAAAAATTATAGAAGGAAATCAAACAGAAGAATTGGCGATACTGAAAAATAAATTCGAACTCGGTATCATAACCGAAGAAGAATACACAAAAAAGAGAGCCGAAATTATTGATAAACTTTAAATAATAATCGAAAATTAAATGCAAGTACACTCATATTCTACACAAAAACACCGTCGAAATCATCGGCGGTGTTTTTATATGCAATTTAAAAAATGCTTTTGCGAAAGCCTTAATTAAAAAGGTCTTATCACGCTTTTTATCATCTCAAACGGGTATGGCTTTAATTTCATATAATGCTTCATTTTTTTCCTTATATCTGCACAATCAACGTGCGTGTGCTTCAAGGCGGCGCAATTCACTAGCGTGAATTCGGCGGGCGCAAAATGCAATTTTCTGTCCCCTAAAGCGTTCAAAAAACATATCTGTTTATATGCTCCGAATAATATTCCCTTGCGCCGTCGGTTTCGTCACCGTTTTCATCGGTTTTATAATCATCACTTTATCCCGACGAAACGCGCCGCCCCCGAAAAACAACTCTCCGCTTTAAAACAAATCACCGATAAAAGTTTTTTACAAAAAACAAAAAGGCCATACTATTGCACAGCCCCTGTTAGCAAATATTAAACGGTATGCAAGCACACCGTGGTAAATGAAATATATTATGTTCATTGAAAACCGAATAAAGGAAACGAAAACTCAAAATTCTTGAATTCAAGGTCATCTGTGTTACTCACAAGAAAACCATCGGAAGTTCAAGCCCTCGGTCTATTAGTATCGCTCAGCTCAATGCATTACTGCAC
>JAZNEN010000287.1:0-2201 GCA_045588615.1 Eubacteriales bacterium | reverse complement strand
ACGACATTATTCGGACTTGTTATACTTGTATTTCAGAGCTTTCATAGTCCTTTTCTTGGAAAGAGTAAATATATCGTCTCTTTTGTGCTGAATCTTATTTTGCTTATCTTGTATATTCTTTCGAGCCACGTTTATGCAGCTGTCTTTGTTCTCGTTTTGATCGGTATAAAGGCTTTTATGCTTATAAATAAGCGTTGACACGAAGAGTGTCACGTGTGTTACCGATCGTTTCTTGAAAAAAACAATACCTTCCTTTAAGCTGTTTTACGGCGAAAGCCGAATATTGTATAAAGGAAGGTATTTTTCATGAAGCTAAAATCAAACAAAAGGCTTATCCTCGGCATATGTCTTTTCGTGTCGTTTCTATTATGGACGGTTATCGTGTCCGTCGTAGATGTTCGTCCCATCGGACCCGAGACATCTTCGGTCGGGCTTGCAACTGTTAATAGCTATCTGCACGATCGTATAGGCGTACATATGTGGCTGTATGAATTGACTGATGCATTAAGCATAATTCCACTCGCTTTGGTTTTGGGATTTGCGATTCTTGGACTTTTACAGTGGATAAAGCGTAAACGAATAACTAAGGTTGACCGAAATCTTCTGATTCTCGGCGGGTATTTTTTGTGTGTTCTTGCGCTGTTTTTATTATTTGAGGTAGTTGTCATCAATTACAGACCCGTGCTTATTGAAGGGGCTCTTGAAGCGTCGTATCCTTCGTCAACTACACTTCTTGTGCTGTGTGTAATGCCTGCTTCTTGTTTGGAGCTGAACTCTATATTGAAAAAACGTACGATACGTACTGTATGTACTGTGACAACAGCGTTGTTCTGTGCCTTTATGGTAGTCGCACGTCTCGTGTCGGGCGTCCACTGGGTTACTGATATCATCGGCGGATCTTTGCTGAGTGCGGCACTTGTATTCACCTATAGTGGCGTTGGTTAAAAAAAGAACCTTTGCATTGGAAGGGCTTCATAAAACAGTTAATCCTCCCTGTGAGTAATCTCATAGGGAGGATTATTTTGCAATGGCGCGGCAGCGCACAAGGGAGGCTTTCGTGCGGCGCAGAACCGCACATCCCGCACTACACCGAACGGTGTATAGAAGTGCGCCCTTATACCCGTTCGACAAATTGAAGTAATGTGATTTTAACACGTTTTTATATTTTGAACTCTAATCCATTTATTTTTTGTGTACCAGACGATTCCTTTGGCACTAAATTCTTGCGAACAGTAATTAAACTCAGAGTTTGATATCCTAACTTGTGATAAAGCTTTAGTGCATCAACATTTCTTGGAACAACATCGAAGCATATTGCATTATACGGTGGTGTAGCCTTAATGATTTCCTCTGCTTGCCTTATGCTTTCTGTTGCAATTCCTCTGTTGCGAAACTCCTCTTTTACAAAAACATCTTCGATCCAAGCAACGTTTCCACCTCGATAACCAATACGTAAAAAACCTGCCACATTATTGGCATACATTATCATATATAACTGATTCTCCTTGGTTGTCCATTCATTCAAGTCCTGTTCAGCGATACTTGTATCTATATTGTCAATGGCACCTTCTGAACTTAGTCCAAGATGGAATCCAAAGAAACGTGCAATGCACAAAATCATATCTTCTTTGTAATCATCGTTGTATATCTGTAAATTAACGTTCATTGTTATTCTCCTTTATGCTAATCAAATTCAAACGCATCTGTCTATTTTTTCTATTCTATCATATTTCCGCAATTTATACAAGAACAGTCCCGGCAGAGCATACTGCCGGGACTGAAACTGTTTTATGAATCCCCGCCAATTAGCAAAGGTTCTTTTTCAGCTGGTGATGGGATTTGAACCCATGGCCTATTGATTACGAATCAATTGCGCTACCCCTGCGCCACACCAGCTTATTATGACAACAGGTATATTATACTTTATTATTGCTGTTTTGTCAATAAGGCAAATGAAAAAACTGAAAGTTCTTTACTTTTGGACGGACTTTTCGGTGTCTTCAAAGACTTCAAAAAACAGAGCATCGATCTCCTTTTTTAGCGTTTCGAATTTACGTGGCGTTTTTCCGTTTCCGTGAGCACTTACGGCAGAGCCGTTTTCATCGTAGATCTCGAGACTAAAGCTGTTTTCGTCCGAAACGTGAAGCTTAGTCTTATCGAAACGGTCCCATTTGGTGATTCTGTATCTGTTAAGTATCCCT
>JAZNEN010000286.1:0-4033 GCA_045588615.1 Eubacteriales bacterium | reverse complement strand
GCCTCCGACTTCCTTGTACCAGCCTGAATCGTACAGTGTTGTATGCGAAAAATCTCTGTATGACGATTCGGAACGGGAACAAAGATTTCTCTTTACTTCAGCATCGTATTCCTGATATACAACGTAATCCCATGTGTATTCGGATTCTTTGCCCTGCTGACGGCTTATTTCCGTGATAAGCAACGGCTCAAATGTCCAATCCTTGTATGTCTTGTGCAAAGCAAGCAAAGAGGGAAGATAGTCATCGGGAAAGCCCTTGTCTTTAAGGGACTGCATATATGCTTCGTCTTCCGCATTTTCCGCCAAAACAGAAACAGGGGAAGCGAATACGCAAAGAACCGTAACAAGTGCAAGAGTGAGTGATGATATTTTTTTAATAAAATTCATCTGAATTTACCATCCTTTTAAAAATAACGTTCACGAAAATCTGAAATATGCACATACATTCGCATTATAACACAATATTGTAAATTTTTCAACTGTTTTTGTCAAAGCAATTATGCGTTATAAATGATAAGGCGCACCTGTTTACACAAGTGCGCCGAAATTTTATATAAGCTTGAATTCTACAAATTCCTTGACATCGGAACGGTTAGAAACAAATACCTTGAATTTACCCTTTTCTGCTTTGTATTCTCCGCTGAATGTGTGGAATTTCAAAGCGTCAAGTGTTATTTTAAAGGTTACTGTTTTTTCTTCACCCGGGGCAAGTGCTACCTTCTGATATCCTTTCATTTCCTTTACAGGTCTTGAAACGGATGCTGTCACATCGTTGATGTAAAGCTGTACTGTTTCGATGCCTTCGACATTACCCGTGTTTTTAACATTTACGGATACTGTTATTTCGCCGTCCTCTGTCATTTCGCTATTTGAAAGTGTGGGGGCGGAAATGTCAAATGTTGTATAAGACATACCGTAGCCGAAGGGATAAACGGGTTCATACGGTGTGTCGAGATATCTTAAACAGTAACCGCCGTTGCCGTTAGGTCTTCCTGTGGGCAGATGGTTATAGAAGTACGGCGACTGTCCTTCGTAGGGGAATGTCATGGGAAGTTTTCCCTGGAAGTTTACACGTCCGAAAAGCAGATTTGCAAGAGCATTTCCACCCTCTGTACCGGGATGCCAGAAAATAACCGTTGCGGGTGAAATATCGTTTATCTTTTCAAGGGCAAGCGGACGTCCGCAGTAAATGACCGTTACTGTATTCTTGTTAACGGAGCAAACCTCTTTTACAAGCTCTGCCTGAGCATCGCTGATGGATATTCTTGCGCGTGTGTGTGATTCACCACTCATATCCATTTCCTCGCCTATGCAGAGAACTACAGCGTCAGATTCAGCTGCAAGCTTCTTTGCTTCGGCGATTCTGTCAGCAACCGCCTCGGGCTTTTCGTTGGGATCGAAGGTCGAACCGAATGCAAGCTTAACATCGGCATTTTTTGCAACGCCCTTGATACCGTCAAGTGCGCTGACAGCTTCTGCCACAGTACCGCAACAGAACCAGCCGCCGATCATACCGTGGTCAGCCGCAGGGCCGATAACGGCTATCTTCTTCACGTTTTCATCAAAGGGAAGCACGCCTTCGTTTTTCAAAAGCACCGCACTCTTTTCAGCGGCAACTCTTGCAAGATCTCTGTGTTCCTTGCAAAGGTGCAATTTCTTTTCTTCTTCAACGCTTGCGCCTCTGTACGGATCTTCAAAAAGACCAAGCTTTTCTTTAAGCTTCAGAATACGCATAACAGCATCGTCAAGCTGTTTTTCTGTTATTTCGCCTTCTTCGAGAAGCTCTTTTCCGAATTTAACATAACATGTTGACATCATTTCAATGTCACTTGTTGCATCAAGTGCTTTTTTAGCACATTCTTTTTCGTTTGCACAAATTCCGTGTGAGATCATTTCGTAAAAGGCGTTGAAGTCGGAAATTACGATTCCGTCAAAGCCCCATTCCTTACGGAGAATATCGTCGACGAGATATTTATTTGCAGAGGAGGGAACACCGTTAAGTGTGTTGAATGATGTCATTACAAGCTCAACACCCTCATCAACAGCCGCTTTATAAGCGGGCATGTAAAATTCACGCAGAGTTCTGTCACCAAGCTCAACAGCGTCATAGTCACGCCCGCCGTCGCAAGCGCCGTATGCGGCAAAATGCTTTACACAAGCGGCAATTTTGTCTTTTTCAAGGTTTTTGCCTTGAAATCCTCTGACCATAGCCGCAGACATTTTAGAGTTGAGATACGGGTCCTCACCTGTTGTTTCCATACATCTGCCCCAGCGTGCATCACGCACAAGGTCGACCATAGGTGCAAATGTGACGTGAAGACCGCCTGCAACGGCTTCTTTTGCCGCCATAGCACAGCACTGTTCCGCACGCTCTGTATCAAATGTTGCACCGAGTCCAAGCGGTACGGGATAGAGTGTGCGGTATCCGTGTATGATATCTGCCATAAACAAAAGCGGAATTTTATGCGGATCTTCATCCATGTGGAAATCCTGCAGGAATTTGAGCTGTTCTGCACCGCTTCCGCCGAGAAGTGTACCGATTTTTGATGTAACCTTTCTCGTAATACCGAAGTTGCGCATAGGACCTGTTACAGCACCCTCGCCCTTGTCTGTAATTATCTGCGGAACGAGCTGAGTCATTTGCGCCAGCTTCTCGTCCACCGTCATTTCGCTTAATAATTTTTGTAAATCCATAATTATTACCCCAACAAAATTTATATTTATATTTTACATCATATTGGGGTTTTTGTCAATGGGATTATTTTACAATATCTATTGACAAAGAAAATATTTTGTGATAATATTATCTGGCACACTATGTGCTGCGAGGTGGATCATGAATAAAAAGGAAAGTCTTATCTGTGATGAAATGACACAGAAAATTATACAAACAGCTGAAAGGCTTGCTGTTGAAGACGGAACTGAAAATTTAAATGTAAGAAAAATTCTTAAGACCTTGGATATCACAAACAGGGTATTTTACAACCGTTTTCATAATATAGGGGAAGTTCTCGATATAATATATGAAAAAACGGTTTTGAAAATAAGGGAAAGCATGACGATCGTCTTTGACCGCGACCGTGATTTTTTTGAGCAGGTGACTGAAATCGTTGCCAACACTCTTATTATGTCATACGATAATAAAATGAACTTCAATTACTACGTATTTGAAAATGACTCAACATCAAGGTCCAATTTTGAATGGTGGCAGAATGAGATAATAAAGCTTATCGAATATGCCAAAAAAGAGAAGCTTTTGAAAGATGTTGATTCATATGCTGTGAGTTACGCAATTTGGTGCTTCTGCAGAGGATATAATGCCGACGCAGTGGGCAGAAAGCTGCCGAAGGAAGAGGCTGTTAAAAATTTCAAATACAGCTTCGGATTTTTGCTTGACGGTTTGAGGGCATGAGGTTTGTATGAATATTGACAGAATAATAGAAAAGCAAAGAGATTTTTTCAAAAGCGGGGCAACGCTTCCCGTTAAATTCAGAAAAACTATGCTTGAAAAACTTTACCTTGCTGTTAAAAGATATGAAAAGGAAATCGCAGACGCGCTTAAGGCAGATATCGGCAAAAGTGGATATGAGGGCTTTATGTGTGAAACGGGACTTGTTTTGAGCGAAATATCGTATATGCTCCGCAATATTGATAAATTTGCATCAAAATTCCGTGTGCCGACACCGCTTTCGCAGTTCCCGTCGGTAAGCTACACGAAGGCGACACCTTACGGTAATGTGCTTATAATGAGTCCGTGGAATTATCCCATTTTGCTCACGCTTCAACCGCTTGTAACGGCGATAGCGGCAGGCAATACAGCTGTCGTAAAGCCGAGCGCATATTCGCCGGAATCCGGAAAAGTAATAGAAAAAATAATAAAATCGTGTTTTCCTGATGAATATGTCAGCGTTGTATTAGGCGGCAGACGGGAAAATGCGGAGCTTCTTGACAAAAAGTTTGATTTTGTATTTTTTACCGGAAGCACCAATGTAGGGCGTGAGGTGTTGCGTCACACAGCCGAAACCCTGACACC
>JAZNEN010000285.1:0-1820 GCA_045588615.1 Eubacteriales bacterium | reverse complement strand
TGCAAACGTTATGATATAATCGCCTTATTATAAAAAACTGTGCCGAAGGCACATCATAACTCATAGCTCGTCGCAAGGCGATTATAACTGAGGCACCTTCCTTACGGAGGGTGCCCTATGGGGTGCTTTTTCAGCGGTGCTGAGACTGAATAAAAGCCACTCGCTCATATCTGCAGTTTGGGTTTTAACTAAAGACTATATCCACGCCGCGAAAGCAGTGCTTTCGGTCACATAAATGTGACTACCGGCTTTCGAATCCCTATACCGCTAAACAAAAAAGCACTTGCAAATTATACTGCCACCTAAGCAATGGACACGAAATAAAACAGCATTATCGTAGAATATCTCGTAAAATCTCTTAAATACTCAATTTTTCAAAGAACTGGCATCGTTTTTCGAACGGTGTCAGTTTTGTTTTGAGCTGAATGCGCTCAAAATTGTAGAAATGAATGTAATCATCAATCAAGCCGCGCGCGTCATCCATAGTTGCAGGCTTTAACCTGTGTAACCACTCGGATTTGAGTGTGCTGAAGAAATTTTCAGCCGGAGCGTTATCAAGTGGCGTTCCCGGACTTGACATTGATGGCGTAATGTTGTATGATTGCATTAGCTTAAAATATGCTTGCGATGTATATTGAAAGCCTTGATCACTGTGGAGCTGCAACTCTGCAGTGATCTCTTTTTTAGCTGATCTGATAGTTTCAAAAACGAGATTGTTATCGTTCTGAGTTCCAATCTTGTATGACACAATGAAATTATCATATAGATCCTTGATCACAGATAAGTACAGAAAGCCTTCCTTGGTGGGAATATATGATATATCTGTACACCATTTAGCATTGGGACAATCTGCATAGAAGTTACGATTCCATTTGTTTTCGTACTTGTGTATGCTATCGGTGTATTGAACCCATTTACGTCTTCTGCGACTTTTGGAAAGCAGATCGTACTTGTTCATCAATCTCAAAACGGCTTTGTGATTGATTACGAGCCCAAATTCTCTTAAAAGCCATATTTTCACACGTCTATAGCCATATGTTCGACGAGTTTTATCTTGGCACTGTCTGATAAGATCCACGACTATTTTGTCCTTGTCCTCCTTATTCAGCCTCTTTATCCATGCGT
The DNA here is from genome assembly GCA_045588615.1 of Eubacteriales bacterium. Classification (GTDB taxonomy): domain Bacteria; phylum Bacillota; class Clostridia; order Oscillospirales; family CAG-272; genus RGIG7213. The sequence goes on along the minus strand of JAZNEN010000285.1, from coordinate 695 downwards.
AGTATCCACTTCTTGACACGTTGAAAAACTTACACATATCACGGATAGTGTATTTGTCTTTGAATCGGTGTATCACTCTGTATTTAACGCTTGCCTTCACATCCTTTCTAACTCTCGAAGAAAATTTCGCAGTAATTCATTCTCCATTTCAAGGCGCTTGATTTTTGCCTCGTTGTTTTCTTCCTTTGTTCTCGGTCGTCCCATTTTCATTGGATACTGTTGTCTGCGATTCACTTCAGGACGTAGTCCACACCATGATTGTACTGAGTATCTACTTACACCATACTTCTGGCTGAGGCTTTTCATTGTGTTCCCGCTTTCGTATTCCTCCCTTATTTGCCTCTTCAGTTCCTCCGGATAATGTTTTACTCCTTTTCTGTTTGCCATACAAAAAAATGCCTCCTGTAGTAGTTCTTTTATTCTACTACAAGAGGCTTTTTATTTCAATGTCCGTTTTTTAGGGTCTAGTACAATTCCGAAGTGCTTTTTTTGAATTGTTTAAGGAAGCTTTATTGAGAAATAATAGTAATATTTTCCGTTTCGGAAAGCGCAGTCCACAGCCCAGCAACGGTTGGTTGAGCCAGCGAAGGTGTCTTCGGGATGCACCACAGATTCCAACGTCCAATTTACGCAATCCTCCGATGACCATATCTGCCAATCGCGCATATCAAATCCTTTGTTGTCAAACGAGGTAT
>JAZNEN010000284.1:0-4929 GCA_045588615.1 Eubacteriales bacterium | reverse complement strand
CGACCATGGAACTATGTACGGCGCTGTGGCTTTTTACGACGCCTGTAAAAAGGAAGGTGTAAAACCGATAATCGGGTGCGAGGTATATGTTGCGCCTCATTCACGTTTTGATAAATCAAAAGGCGCAGACGGTGCTTATTACCACATGGTGCTTTTGTGCAAAAATGAAACCGGTTATAAAAATCTTATAAAACTCGTATCCCTCGGTTTTACGGAAGGATTTTATTCCAAGCCGAGAATAGACACAGATCTTTTGCTTGAGCACAAGGAAGGGCTTATATGTCTTTCAGGGTGTATTGCGGGATATATTCCCTCTATGCTGTTAAAGGGAATGCCCGAAATGGCACAAAAGTATGCGCTGTTGCTTAAAAATGCTTTTGGTGACGATTTTTATATTGAGCTTCAGAATCATAACACTTCCGAAGAAGAGGAGGTCCTCTACGGTCTTTGTGAGCTTGCAGAGGAGATTTCCGTAAAAACAGTTGCCACGAATGATGTTCATTATATAAGACGAGCTGACGCCGATACACAGGCAGTTCTTATGTGTGTACAGACAAATACCGTCATAACAAACGGAAGACCCATAGGCTTTGAAACAAACGAATTTTATATAAAATCGGAAGATGAAATGAGGCGCATTTTCTTCCGCATTCCCGAAGCACTTGAAAATACGGTGGAAATTGCCGATAAATGCAATTTTGATTTTGATTTTTCAAATCTGTTTTTACCATCTTTCACACCGCCTGACGGTATGACGGCAGGGGAATACCTGCGCTCTTTAACGTATAAGGGTTATGAAGAAAAGTGCAAAAGCGGAAAAATACGGCCTTTCGGAAATGAGTATACCGAAAGGATAGAATATGAGCTTTCGGTCATAGACAAAATGGGATTTTCCGAGTATTTTCTTATCGTTTCAGATTACGTTTTATATGCAAAAAATAATGGTATTTCGGTAGGTCCCGGAAGAGGTTCCGGTGCAGGATCGCTTGTTGCATATCTGATAGGCATAACCGATATAGATTCAATAGCTTACGGACTTATGTTCGAGAGATTTTTAAATCCCGAGCGTGTCAGTATGCCAGATATAGACGTGGATTTTGCCGATGACAGGCGTCATTTGGTTATTGAATATCTTACAAGAAAATACGGACGTGATCACGTTTGTCAGATAATCACATATAATACGCTTGCCGCAAAGGCGGCTGTACGTGACTGCGGACGGGCACTTGGAATGTCATATTCTGAGGTGGATGCTGTTGCAAGACTTATTCCGCAAAGACTTAAAATAACAATTAAAGATGCTCTTGAAGCTCCCGACGGAGAAGGACTTTTAAAGCTTTATAATTCAGATGAAAAGGTACGCACGCTTATTGATACGGCTATGAGCATCGAGGGTATGCCGAGAAATATATCAACTCATGCCGCAGGTGTTGTTATAACTAAGGATACAGTCGACTCATACGTTCCGCTTGCTACAAACGGTGATGCTGTTTTAACACAGTACGATATGGATGCCGTATCCAAATTGGGACTTGTAAAATTTGATCTTTTGGGCATTAAATATCTCACTATAATTGATAATACAGTAGAGCAGATCAAGAGGGAAATTCCCGATTTTGATGTATACAGTGTACCTGTTGATTGTGACGAAGTGTATAAAATGATAACTGCAGGGGATAGCGAAGGGCTTTTTCAGCTTGAAAGCGCAGGTATGCGCAAGCTTTTGACACAGCTTAAGCCGAATTGCATTGAGGATATCATTGCGGCTATTGCATTATACCGTCCGGGTCCAATGGATTCTATACCCAAATACCTTGAAAACAGGGCTGATCCTGAAAAAATATCATATTCAACACCGCTTCTTAAAGACATTCTCGATATTACAAACGGTGTCGTTGTGTATCAGGAGCAGGTTATGGAAATATTCCGCACCGTTGCAGGCTACACATACGGCAAGGCGGACATTGTGCGCCGTCTTATGTCAAAAAAGAAGTCGGAAGAAATGGAAGAACACAGAGGAATATTTGTAAAAGGCGCACTTGAAAGAGGAATGACCGAAAGTGATGCAAATGAGCTTTTTGATAATCTTGCAGGGTTTGCAAAATATGCTTTCAATAAATCCCATGCGGCTTCTTATGCGTTTTTGACTTACAGAACTGCGTATCTTAAATGTAAGTTTTTCCCCGAATATATGGCATCGCTTCTTACAAGTGAGCTTGGAAACTTTTCTAAAACATCGTGGTACATCACGCATTGCCAGCGTAACGGTATCAATGTTTTGCCGCCCGATGTCAACGAGAGCGGAAAATATTTCAGTGTTGTTAAAAAAGACGGTAAGAAGGCTATGATACGCTTCGGTTTGTTTGCTGTGAAAAATGTCGGAAGTGCATTTGTCGATAATATTATCATAGAAAGAAGCCGTGCGCCGTTTACGGGATTTGACGATTTTGTACACCGCATGGCGAAATATGACAGTAACAAAAAGCAGATGGAATTTCTTATCAAGTGCGGTGCGTTTGATTCTTTCGGGATCTACAGAAGCCGGTTGCTTGCGGTATACGAGGAAATGCTTGATGCTGAGCTTGATGTAAAAAGAAGAAACATAACAGGGCAAATGGATATGTTTGATGTATCCGATAATGCAGGTATCGGAAACACAAATTACACATATCCCGAAATACCCGAATTTTCTCTAAAAGACATGCTTAACTTTGAAAAAGAAGCATCGGGACTTTATTTTTCAGGACATTTGCTCGACAATTTCAGTAAGAATATCAGGGATATAAAACCTGTCGAAATATCTGATATAGTATCGTCATTTGAAAATGACAACGGAAAATACACAGAAAAACAGCATGTCGCTTTATGCGGTATCATCACGCGAAGAATAAATAAAAACACTAAAAAGGGCGATATGATGGCTTTCATCACACTTGAAGACAGATTTTCTGAAATCGAGGCTGTCATATTTCCGAAGGTTTTGAATTCATCAGGCGCATATCTTCTTCCGGACACGGCTGTAGTTGTTTACGGCGATCTGAGCTTTGATGAGGAGGGCGTAAAAATACTCGCTTCATCTGTCCTGAAGCTGCGTGAGGATTCCGAGTATACACCCGAGCCCAAAACGGAAAAGAAAACGGATAAAAAGACGATGTATGTAAAGCTGCCGGATTTCGAAGGGGAAGTATACAAACGTGCAGTAAGTCTTATATCCATATATGAAGCTGATAATTCCGTTTATGAAGTTGTTATTTATTCCGAAAAAGATAAAAAATACAACCGTGCAAACATAAAGATAACACCGACGAAGCTGCTTGTTCAGACACTTGAAGATCTTATCGGCAAAGGAAATGTGATATTTAAGTGATAATATTTGTTAATTTTAAATGAACAAAAATGCAATTTTTAACATTGATAATTGACAATACTTACTTTATATGATAGTATAGTTCGGCGCATTTGAATGCGACTAAAAAATCCGCACATTTCATAAGCTGTGCCCGGTGGTACTTGTACTCGCACAGGGGTTTTGAGATGGAGGAAAAAACCAAGGAGGACATTATGTCTGTTATTACAATCAAGCAGTTGCTTGAAGCAGGTGTTCACTTCGGACACCACACAAGAAGATGGAACCCTAAAATGGCTGAATACATCTTCACAGAAAGAAACGGTATCTACATCATCGACTTGCAGAAGACCGTTAAGAAGTTTGAAGAAGCGTATATGTACGTACGCACACTCTCCGAAGAAGGAAAGAACATCCTTTTCGTAGGTACAAAGAAGCAGGCTGCCGATGCTATCAAGGAAGAAGCATCAAGATGCGGTATGTTCTTTGTTAACGAGCGTTGGCCCGGCGGTATGCTTACAAACTTCAAAACAATCAAGAAGAGCATCAACCGTCTTATCAGTCTCGAAAAGATGAGAGCTGACGGTACATTCGATCTCCTTCCCAAGAAGGAAGCTGCTGCTCTTAACAAGGAAATTGCTGACCTTGAACGCAACTACGGCGGTATCAAGGAAATGACAGAACTTCCTGATGCTATCTTTATAGTTGACCCCAAGAAGGAGAGAAACGCAGTTCTCGAGGCTAAGAAGCTTGGTATACCGGTAGTTGCTATCGTTGATACCAACTGTGATCCCGACGACGCTGATTACGTAATTCCCGGTAACGATGACGCTATCCGCGCTATCAAGCTTATTTCCTCTGTACTTGCTGACGCAGTTATCGAGGGAAGACAGGGCGAGCAGCTCGTTGAAGCAGCTGAAGAAGCAGCAGAAGCTGCTGAGGCTGACGCAGAGTAATTCTTTAAAGAACACTCAAACAGAAAGGAATAATAAAAATGGCAAACATTACAGCTAAAGACGTTGCAGATCTCCGCGCAAAGACCGGTATCGGTATGATGGAGTGCAAGAAGGCACTTGTTGAAGCAAACGGAGATGCTGAAGAGGCAATAAAGATCCTTCGTAAGAGAGGCGAGCTCAAGGCAGAGGCTAAGGCTGCTACAAGAATCGCTGCTGACGGTATAGTTGATATTCTTAAGGATGGCGACGTTACCGCTATCATCGAGGTTAACACCGAGACCGACTTCGTTGCAAAGAACGCTTCCTTCCAGGAGTTTGTAAAGAACCTTCTTAAGACTATTATCGTTAACAAGCCCGCAGACGTTGATGCACTTCTCGCATCCGAGTATGTAGAAGGTGGCGTTACCGTTGATGCAAAGCTTAAGGAAATGATCTTCGTTATCGGAGAAAAGATCAGCATTCGCCGTTTCGCAGTTGTTACGGGAATCGCAAGCACTTATATCCACGGAACCGGAAGCATCGGTGTTATCGTAACCTTCGATGCTGACGCTGCAATTGCAGGAACTGATGAGTTCGCAGCATTCGCTAAGAACATTGCTCTTCAGGTTGGCGCATATCCTACTCCTT
>JAZNEN010000283.1:0-3507 GCA_045588615.1 Eubacteriales bacterium | reverse complement strand
CGTATGAAATAACTATTCCGTGGACTGTTCCCGAAGATATTTCAAATGCTTCGCTGAAAGTAACTGTCACCGAGCATAATGTTGACATTGCCAACCCCGATACAGTCAGCAAAGAACTGCCGTATGAAAGCTTTTTGAGCTTTACGGATCATCAGATAAGATCCAATGACGGTCAGTATTATGTATACGCAACTATTCAAAATATCGGTAACAAGGATGCAAAAGCGTGCCTTGGCAAGCTCACGATGACCGAAATGGCGAAGGACAAAAAGGTTTACGGAGAATTTGATATTCCTGCTCTTGCATCAGGTGAAAGCTATGATGTTGCTATCCCGTTTGCACCGTCTGTAAATGATTTTACATCATTCGGATACATAGATATGAAGCTTGCGGTCTATGAGGCAGGCAAGGAACATTCTTCGCTTCCCATGCTGTTTATTCCCGGTTTACCCGTGTGTGCAGAAATAAACGGCGGAGTTGAAAAAATAGACCTTGCAGAGGGAATGACATTTGGTGTTAGTGCTAAAGCGGCTCCGTGGGATACGCTTGCAGGCGATGCTGTATTCACAACAGACGATCCGCTTGTTGCAACCGTTGACGAAAACGGCGTAATATCTGCAAACGGAAGCGGTACAGCAACACTTTATGCGTTTTATCCGAGCTGTGGTATTTACGCAACGGCAGAAATTAATGTTGAAGATGACCCAACAGCTCCCGCACCTGTTTATACCGTATCTGTAAACGATGCAGAACACGGCACTGTAACGGTAGATAAAAATGAGTGCGAGGAAAATAAAACTGTTACAATTACCGTAACACCCGACATGGGATATAAAACGGAAAGTGTAACAGTTACAGATGCAAACGGCAATATCGTTCCCGTTAACGACAACAAAAACGGCACATACAGCTTTGTTCAGCCGTCGCACAATGTCACGGTTGATGTACTGTTCGTTATCGATGATGAGGCTGATAATCCGCCTACATTCGATGCGCTCCCCTTGACAGCTTTGGTAACCGTTATATCATTTGCGGCAACTGTAATTTTAAGCAAAAAGCTTAAAAGAGAATATTAAACAATAAAAAAACAATGGAATTTGTTCTCAAATTCCATTGTTTTTTATGTCTCGTTCTGCCTGTTCTATATCACATATGAGATTGTATAAAGTATCCTCTGAAAGCACACCGCATTTGAGCTTCTTTGGTAACTCCCCGCGTTCGCATTTTTCATAGTCGGAACGCCATATCCCGGAATCCATATAGTGCGTAAGTGTTTTCACGTTTTCTTTCATTCTTTTATTTTCCCAAAAGCTTTCGGAATTTTTAAACGCATAAATAACCTCGTCCATAATATTTTCCATTTGTCTTATTCTTTTGACGATGTATTTTGTTTTCATAGAAATTCTCCTTGACGTGAATACTCTGATATGTTATAATTATTTTAACACATCAGATGATGTACGTCAAGCATAAAATATATAAGATGCCGGAGGTTTTTATGTACAAAGCTGATAATGAAAGATATGAAAAAATTTCCTATAACCGCTGCGGAAACAGCGGACTCAAACTCCCCGCCGTTTCACTTGGCTTATGGCATAATTTCGGAGACAGTGCCGATTTTGAAAATATGAAAAAAATGTGTTTTACTGCTTTTGATAACGGTATAACACACTTTGATCTGGCTAATAATTACGGACCTGTGCCGGGTTCCGCAGAAACTAATTTCGGTAAAATATTGAATGGAGAAATGAAATCCTATCGCGATGAGCTTATTGTAAGCACAAAGGCGGGGTATACGATGTGGGACGGACCTTACGGAGATTTTGGAAGCCGTAAGTATATTATTGCAAGTCTTGACGCCAGCCTTAAGCGTATGGGGCTTGATTATGTTGATATATTTTATCACCACCGCCCGGACCCCGAAACACCGCTTGAGGAAACGATGGGTGCACTTGACAGTATCGTTAAAAGCGGTAAGGCGCTCTATGTCGGACTTTCAAACTATGATGGGGAAAGGATGAAAAGCGCGGCAAAAATACTGTGGGAGCTGAAATGCCCGTTTATCATAAATCAAAACAGATACAGTATCTTTAATAGAACAGTTGAAGAAAACGGCGCGCTGAAGACATCTCAAAGGATCGGATGCGGGATGATCGCCTTTTCACCTCTTGCTCAAGGCCTTTTGACAAACAGGTATATTGATGGAATACCGAATGACAGCAGAATTGTGACAGACGGCCGTTTTTTAAAGGAAAGCTCCGTAACACCCGAAATTATTGAGAAAATCAAAAAACTCAATAGGTTTGCGGAAGAACGAGGCGAAACGCTCGCTGTGACTGCGCTTAAATGGGTGCTTTCAAAAGAGGGAATTGTAAGTGTGCTCATCGGTGCATCAAAGCCGGAACAGATAATCGACAACGTAAAAGCTTCGCAAGGTGCGTATTTTACAGCTGAAGAGCTTATGATAGTAGATGACATTTGTAATGGGAAATTCTAAATAAGTACTTGTAAGAGTGACATATTAATGTATATACACCGTCTTAACAAAAAACACTTGAAATAAACATTCTTTTGTGATATAACAAACGAAAGTCAAAATGATAGGAGGGTAGAAATGAAGAAGATAATCTGTAAGGTTGAGTATGATACGGAAGCATCACAGCTTCTTGCAAAATACACACATGGATATTTTGGCGATCCTGAAGGATATGAGGAATCTCTTTATGTAACAGATGCCGGTAAATATTTTCTTTATGTAAACGGAGGCGAACAGTCCATCCATCCCGCAGAAAATATTACCAGAATGTCAGCAGCAAAGGCTGAAGAATGGAAAGCTTGCCACTGATTAAAGAAAGGATCCGCATCGACTCGATGCGGATCCTTTTTAAATATTCTTGAACATCATAATATGCGGTATGCCGTCCTCATCATATTTTTTATCTGTCGGTATAAAACCGCATTTTTCATAAAATCCCTGTGCCTGTATCTGTGCGCCTATTGAAACGGTGTCGGCTGAAAGCTTTTCTTTTGCAACTGTAAGTGCCGTATCCATAAGCGTTTTTCCAAGCCCTGTTCCTCTTGCAACAGTAATTACCCTGCCTATTGTAACATTGTCATATATAAGTCCTTTGGGTGCTACTCTGCAATACGCGAGGATCTTTCCGTTTTCGCTGAAAAATACGTGATAGCAGTCGAAATCCTTTCCGTCAAGATCCTGATACGGGCATTTTTGTTCCACAGTGAAGATCTGTATCCTTGCTTCTAATATTCCGTAAAGCTCATAAGTAGTAAGTTCATTGAATTTTTTTACTGTTAGTTCCATATCTTCTCCGTTTTTTATTATTTTCTACATATATTCTATTACATTTTTCGCTGAATGTCAACAGAAAAATACAAATTTCAACCGCACTTGTACTAATGAATGTTAACATTGTTTTTACATTTATTTTTTACGTTGCTTTTTTTTAGAATGTAAAATGTAATAACTACAATTAAAGGAGATTTCTT
>JAZNEN010000282.1:0-3897 GCA_045588615.1 Eubacteriales bacterium | reverse complement strand
AAGAAAATAAAGAAAACAGTTAGATGTAAATTTAATTTAAATAACAATATCCATATCGTTCCGTTTTATTTGCAAAAAGGTGTTGATTTTTTTTATATATTGATGTATAATATTTAGTCTGAAGATGTCACAACTGATAACCGAAAACTGAAAGGAAGCCTTTATGAAATATGAACATATGATATCCACCGTCAAGCAAAGCGGCTTTGACGGAGCTACGGGATACGGTATTTTAAGCAAAAGCCGAAGCTTCCCGCATTCTGATTTCAAAGAATATACATGCTGTCCGGGGCATATAAAGCGTGCCGTTTATTCCTATGAATACAGAAATAAGACAGCGGTATTTACGAAAAGAACACCCAAAAACGATGTATATACATCAAACGGGGCACAAACAGACAACAGCATCACACACACCGTTCTTTGCAAGAAAGACTGTGAAGGGCTTCCGTGTGAATATATCTCATCACCGTCATTCATAAGTAATGTCACTCAGGACAGCATCACCTTTGACGGCGGTACGGATTATCTTGAGTTAACTGACCTTTTTCCGTCGCAGACCGCATCGCTTAACAGAGTAATGAATTTTCTCAACACAAGCGGACGTGTTGAAGCGTACAAAAAGCTTATCTACTCGGTAATCAAGGCACAGGACAAGGAAAGCTCCGTTGTCATATGCGACACCGAGGAAAATATACCGCTTTGGATAGGTGCTGTATATTATTCACTTCCCCGACACATTGCAATAAAATTGAGCTTCACAACATCTGTTCTTCCGTACGAAGGCGCTCCGTTTTTCCGTCTTTGCGGAATATGTGCCGATGATATAAACGAAAAGACCGCAGAATATATAAGAGAAAATGCGCTTTGTCTTTTTGATATGGTGCGCTGTGACCTTCCCGACTATCCCACATCGGATCCACTTTTCACATTTTTAGCTGATTCTATGGTTCATTCCTATGCGGAGATCGAATCCTTCCATGACTTCATCGACAGTTGCTTTTATACAATATCGGAATCCCAGCTTACAAATGCCTATGCCGCATACAGCGTCATCCGAAAGGGTGTTGCAAATTCTTCATACCGTGAGTTTGCAACGGCGGCACACGCTTCAAGCAATTTCGGCTTTGATGCGGCTTTTATACAAATAGCGGAATCGTGTCTTTCATCAGGAAGCGCAATATGCGAATATGATGAGGCATATATTGCCGCAATTCTGCTGTTTATGTGCGGAAATTACGAAGTGCTTTCATTCAAGCTGAAAACAGCCTTGTGTGAATTCATCTGCCGTGTTTCCCTTGCCGTGATATGCACTAAGGATAACGGCGCCGACAGACTCAACAACTTTTACGAAAAAGCAAGTGTCTGCGGTCAAAGCGTGGGCATATGCCTTTCCGAAAAGCTTTTGTCCGATAAATACAGAAAGCACATCATAAATATGCTTTCTTCAGATGCTCCCGACTACAAGGCACAGCTTATCTGCAAAATGTACAGAGAGTATCTTACTGCCAAGGGCTTCGGATGTGATGATATCACATTCGGCTCCGAATCGGGCTCGTTTATTGCTGAATATATAAAGGCTTTATCTGACAACTGTGAGAGCTGCTCTGTATTTATGCTCAAGGAAACATCATACGATCCTCTTGTGCTTTGCGCATCGTATCTTGTAACGGAAGAAGCACTCGGTGAAAATGAAAAGCAGGTGTCATTGGCAAAGGAAACGCTCGTTTCGCTTGCATCAAAGTCAAACCGTCCGTCTGAAATATATGATTTTCTGTTCACTTCGGACCACTCCGACCTCACTTATTCAGTTTTCAGGACAAAGCTTTCCGAAATAAGAGATGCAGACGAAGCGATCTCAACATTTGATGAGCATGAAAAGAAATATTTTTCATCGTCTGAGGAATATGCGGGCGCATATCTTGTGCAGGCGCTTGAGCTCTTCACAGAAACCGCAAAGGAAAACTTCCCCGACGATATCGTAAAAACGGAAGAATATATACTTCGTGTTGCCGCAAAACACAAGGTTTGCATAAAATACAGTGATGAGATCTGTTCGGATCTTGCAAACGAAGCTGTTCCCGTTGAACCTGACAAAAAAGAAAAAGAGCTTTTAAAAATAATCTCCGATTACGTCAGAAACGTATGCAAAAAACCGCTTACAGGAAAACTGCTTTGTATGTCCTTTGCTTTACAGCTTGACGGAATTGAAGGAAAAACGGACTTTGACAAAATCACCCCGACACTCAACGAATACACTAAAGACGGAAAAGTTCCTCTTTCAGCAATCGGAAACAAGGATATTGATGATTATATCGGGCTTATAATACCGAATCTTTCGGAATTTCTCCCCGAATACGAGGATCTTTGTCTGATACATTCTTATTTCGAATTTGATTCCGAAACGGAAGAACTGTTCATAAAAGAATTTGTAAAGCCTTATATCAAAGAAGGCAAAAGCGAAGGCGACTTCAAAAAGCTTTGTGCATTTTTGCATTACGTCATAACAGAGTGTACACAGTCCGGTAAACGTGCCGCAGGTGCGCAGGTCACAAAGCTCAATGCGAAAAACATGGAAATATTAAAATCAAACGGCGAAGATATCTTTGGAGATAACAATATGATATACGGTAAATTTACCGATATCTTAAATACAGAACCCGAAAAAGGTTCAATATTCAAAAAATTATTCGGCAGAAAATAAGCCGATTTATATACGAAAGGATACTGTTATGGGTTTAAAAGTTGTAAAATTCGGCGGTTCATCATTGGCAAGCGCCGAACAGTTCCGCAAGGTTGCGGATATAATAAAAGCAGACGAAAACAGACGTTACGTTGTAGCTTCCGCCCCCGGTAAACGCTTCAAGGGGGACTTCAAAATAACGGATATGTTTTATCTCATCTACGACAGAGTTGCCGCGGGTGACAACATCGACACACTTTTTGAAGAAATTACAGGAAGATATCAGGAAATTGCCGACGGACTCGGCATTGAAATTTCCATGGAAGCAGAATTTGCCCGCATCAAAAATGCTCTGTACGGCATGGCAGGCAGGGATTATGCCGCTTCAAGAGGTGAATACCTCAACTCCATGCTGCTTGCAAAATATATGGGCTACGATTTCATTGATGCCGCAGAGGTTATATTCTTCAAGCAAGACGGAACATTTGATTCAGAGCGTACAAACACAGTACTTGCTGAAAGACTGAAAAGACATCCTTACGCTGTTGTTCCCGGTTTTTACGGTTCAATGCCCAACGGAACAATTAAAACGTTTTCAAGAGGCGGCTCGGACATAACAGGCTCTATTCTTGCACGTGCGGCAAATGCAGAGCTTTACGAAAACTGGACAGACGTTTCGGGCTTCCTTATGGCTGACCCCAGAGTGGTTGACGATCCCAAGGTAATTGAAACAATAACATACAGAGAGCTTCGTGAGCTTTCATATATGGGTGCTACCGTTCTTCACGAGGATGCAATATTCCCCGTACAGATAGCGGGTATTCCGATAAACATCAAGAACACGAACATTCCCGAGGATCCCGGCACAATGATCGTATCAACAAGCGACAAGTACGATACAAAGACGATAATCACAGGTATTGCAGGTAAAAAAGGCTTCTCGGCAATCCATATCGAAAAGGATATGATGAACGGTGAGGTCGGCTTTACAAGAAAGATACTTACAGAGCTTGAGGAAAGAAATATATCATTTGAACATCTGCCGTCAGGCATCGACACAATGACGATAATGCTAAAAACAGAGGATATTGCAGACATAAGAGAGGATCTCATAGTTGATATCAGACACTCCGTGCATCCCGACAGTATATACATACAGGACGGTATTGCACTTATTGCAGTTGTAGGACGTGCTATGGTCAAGGCAAAGGGTA
>JAZNEN010000281.1:0-2654 GCA_045588615.1 Eubacteriales bacterium | reverse complement strand
CGTCTGTCTGCGGTTCAAATCTCCAATACTGCTTTGTGCTCTTGACACAAGCGTTATCATTCGTATCAACTGCAAGATTGCTACCGTTGAATACGAGATTTGCATAGAATGCAGACTGTGTGAGCGGACCTACCTGGTTAAAGTAAGCGTTACTGTTAACATCGATATCCTCTACCTTATTTATGTAGAATATCTGTGCATCGGAATAGTTGACTCCGTACATATGAATATTTGCATCATTTTCTGTGGAAGCAGAGAAAACATCAAGTACTCTGTCATCTGCACACTTTGAACGGATAATATAACCGCCGTCACATTCAACGAGATACCAGCGCTGGTTGTCCGAACCGCGCACGTTGTACAAAGAAACATTTGTGCCCTGGTCGGGATCAGCGTATGATACTTCCATCGCTGTACCCATACCTACGCTTGTAATAACGTATGTACCGTCATCGTAACGCATAAAGTGCCATATCTGGTTTGCAGACGTTGATTTATCCGAAGCTGTAATATTGTGACCGATATTAGCCGCAACCGAATTATCGGTATACGAAAGGTCTATCGTTGCATAGAAATCGTCGCCGAGGTCTGAGCTTTCTCTATCAAAAATATTGAATTCAGGCTCATCTGTCATGATGAGGTCTGAAAATCCCGAAAGGTCAGCCTGTGTGAACGAGCCGTCTTTGTTGAAGTCAAGCACAGGCTCATAATAGAAATTATTACCTGTTATAAGATGCTTTTTAGCACGCACAAGGTCTTTACCCGTTACGTACGTATCACCGTCAAGGTCGCCTTCAACAAGCAATGTATATTCGGTACCGTCAGACATTACAAGCTTGTAGCCTGTTCCGACTCTTGAACCCGATGCTATATCATAGCCGTGAAATTTGGTTACGTGTTTACCGTTCGGGAATTGTCCCAAAAGTTCCTCCGCGGTAGTTCCGATCGGTATATTTTTAACATAATCACCATCTATTGCTACATCGTCAAGTGTCATCGCCGCTGCTGTTTTCGGAAAGAACGAGGAAATGATCTCCGTCCCCGCAAAAACACACGGCAGAAGTACGGCAATCAGCAAGCCAAAGACCGCAATTCTAAATAAAGTTTTTTTCATGAGTGTAACACCCCTTTTCGATATTCGTTTAGTCTGCATTTCAGCATGTTGTAACGATACACCACGCACAGACCGATGCTATAATTTTACAGCATTTTTATCAAAAAGACAACTCAAAAATGATAACTTTTTGTTAATTGTGCAAAAAAATAAGCCTGTACCTCGGATAAATCCTTTCCACATTGTGCACTAAAAAAAATCACACCGCAACAAATTTTGTTGCGGTGTGATTTGTTTATTTTTTTAATCAATAGGTCTGTATGCGTAGTAGAACGTAGGTTGATCTGATGTGCCTATTCTCTGTATGAACGGTGCTCTGCCCTGATAATATTCAGAGCCGTGTACATATCTGATTCTCTGAACAGAACCGTGGTCATATCTGAGATATGTATTTCCGCCCATGTTACCGCTTGCGCAGATAAATACGTGAGCAGGTGAGCCGGGTCTTGTAGAGTCATACGTTGTGAAGACGATATCACCGGGCAGAAGAGCCGCAGGATTCGTTATCCTCTGATATCCGAGGCTTGCAAGCCATGAGGGCTGCTGGTAAACAACCAAGCCATTAGCTATTTGATTTCCTCTTGAATTCGTAACACCTGATCTCCAAAGCGTCCAGTCAACAAGTCTGTCACAGCTACTGAGTCTTTCGCCGGATGCAACAGGTCTGTTTATGTCAAGGTACTGCCAGTTATAACCGGGATTGTATGCCGCATGACCGTATGCAAAGCCGTGTACAGCCGCAAAGTCAGAAATAAGCTTTGCATTGTAAAGCATCTTTGCTGCCATAAGTGTCGGACAGGGATTATATACAAGATTCTGTCCCTGATGTACAACCTGACCGAGGAACACCGTTGTTGCCGCCTTAGCCGCATCAAGTGTTTCGTATCTGCCGTATACAACTGTATTATAAGGATCTGTTACTGAATATGCGGGAAGTTTCAAAGCATAATCCTCGAATGTAAACTGCTGTGCGGCCGAACCGTTATATGTGTACAGGTTGATGTTTCTACCTTCTACATCAGCACCGCCGTAAATATCAACAACAAAGTTTTTATCTGCCGCAGAACAAAGTATTGCCTTGCCGTCTTTCATATAAATATACCATCTCTGTGCCTTTGTGCCGTTGTCATCATAAGTTTGTATGTTTGTTCCGTCGGCCATTGCAGCTGTATAGATATCCAAAGATTTTCCGTTCATGGCATTGGATATCTTGTATGTACCGTCACCCTGAGGCTCAAACTTCCAATACTGTCTGATAGTCTTGAGTGCAACGTTATCGTTTGATTCAACTGCAACACTGCGGCTGCCGAATACGAGGTTAGCATAGAACATTGACTGCGTAATCGGACCTACCTGATCGAAATATGCATCGCTTTCGGTATCGATACCATCTATCTTATTGATATAGAACACCTGTGCATCAGAATAATTCAAGCCGTACATATGGACATTTGTATCATTCTCTGCAGATCCTGCAAAAATATCAACAACTCTGTCATCTGCACACTTTGAGCGCAGAATATATCCACCGTCATGCTCG
>JAZNEN010000280.1:0-1559 GCA_045588615.1 Eubacteriales bacterium | reverse complement strand
ACCGTCGTTGTTCTGATCTTCGGTGAAATTTCACCGAAGACTCTTGCCAAGGAGCATGCCGAGGGGTATGCTATGGCCGTTGCACGCTTTATTAAATTCCTGATGGGTATTTTGACTCCCGTCAACTTCATCTTCTCTTTTTGGTTTGTATAAGCAAGCTCACCGTTTTCACGTTCAAAATCGACACCGTATGATATAAGGTCGTTTATTACTCTGCGTGATGAGCGTATCATTATGTCGACAGATTCTTTTCTGTTTTCATAGTGTCCGGCACGCATCGTGTCCTCGAAAAACGAATCATAATCGTCTTTATCTCTCAAAACGCATATACCGCCCTGAGCTAAAAATGAATCGCTGTTTTCCGCTTCGTCCTTCGTTATCATAAGTATTTTTTTATCCCTCGGAAGATTCAGGGCAAAGTATAAACCGCTTACCCCGCATCCGACAATTACAATATCGGTTTTCATATTTTCTCCGTTATTTTGCGCTTTCAAGCATTCGCTTTAATGGCAAAAGTGCTTTTTCCCTTTTTGTTTTGGTTACTTTTATTTCGTTTTCGCCCGTTTTCAAAACGTGAAGCAGTTTTTCGGGCGTATTAAGTTTCATATCCGTACACTTGAACTGCTCACCGGCAAAGTAAAATTTCTTATCGGGATTGTTCTTCTTCAAAGGATATCCTACACCGTCCTCGGTGCAGATAATAAATTCCTTATGCTCGCTTTCGCTTGCATACTTCAGTATATCGGCGGTACTTCCGATGTAATCGGAAAGCTCAAGTATTTCCCTTTCACATTCGGGATGTGTCAAAACCTTTGCATTCGGATGCTCATTTATAGTTTTCTTCAACGATTCGACTGTGAGAGACGCGTGTATCGGACAATAACCGTCATTTAAGATTATATTCTTCTCAGGCACCTGCTCTGCAACATATCCGCCGAGGTTTTTGTCAGGAATAAAGAAAATGTTTTTGTTCGGTAAATTCTTTACTATCTTCACCGCATTTGATGAAGTAACGCAAATGTCACTGTTGCATTTAAGCTCTGCAGTTGAATTTATGTAGCATACGACAGCAAGATCGTCATATTTTTTTCTCAACTCTTTTATCTTTTTTACCGATGCCATATGTGCCATTGCACAGTCAGCAGTTATATCAGGTACAAGAACCGTCTTTTCGGGGTTGATTATCTTCACGCTTTCCGCCATAAAACCGACACCGCAAAAAACAATAAGCTTTTCCGGAATCTTCTCGGCAATCTTCGCAAGGTAAAATGAATCTCCCACATAATCGGCAACCGACTGTATTTCATCGGGCGCATAGTAGTGTGCAAGAATTACAGCCTCTTTTTCTTTTTTTAGATTTATTATCTCGTTTAAAATATCACTTGTCATACTTTTCTTTCCATTCGGATAAAATGATTTAAATTGTCGATATTGTACCACAGAATTTTACATCTGTCAAGTCATCTGTAAAATTATCTGTAAACTTATATGTAAAGTCAGAATTTTAAAAAATTGTAAAAAGCAAAAAAAATTCAAAAAACATCTTGCAAAAATCATTA
>JAZNEN010000279.1:0-3791 GCA_045588615.1 Eubacteriales bacterium | reverse complement strand
GACAGTGGGCGCATTTTTTGTGCTTTGACAGTAAAGCAAAAGACAGCTTTTGTAAAGCTCAAATTCCGTTTCAACATCACGTCCGAGCATTTCACGCCACACGGCATATTCATCGCCCATATCAGATTCAAGACCGTACGGATAGTGATCCGGTGTTATCATAATGACAGTGTTATCGGCAACACCTGCTTCCTCAAGCTCGGCAAGCAGCTTTTCCATTGCACGGTCAAGCTCGATGTTGCAGGCATAGTATCCCTTGAGTTGTTCGCTGCATTTCAAATTTTCAACATATTTCCAGTTTTTTGCCGCCATTGCATTTTCATCTTTTGCATATTCAAGATGACCGCTTACAGTCATATAGTAAGCGTGAAAGCGTTCATTTTCTTTGATATACTCTGAAACCGAGCCGCTGACCATTTCAAGGTCCGACTGCGGCCAGACGTTCTTGACGTACTTTTCCGCACCGTTACCGAGAGCCTTGAAATCATATCCGATGTTGGCATGTGAAAGGTCACGGCGGTAGTATGAATAGCTGTTGTTGTGGTATGCGTGAACATTTTTAACACCGTCGGCACGGAACATATTGCCAAGACAGTACGGCATATAGTTTTCAGAAGACTCATAGAAGCTCCATACACCCGACTTCGGCAGAAGTCCCGTTGATACTATATATTCGCCGTCTGACGTTGAAACGCCCCATATCGGTGTATAGAAGTTTGTAAAATTAAAGCCCTCTGTCTTCATTTTATAAAGCGTGGGTGTAAGCTCCTCACTTATGGCATACGGCGAAAATGCTTCTGCCACAACTGTAATGAGATTATATCCCTCGTACATTCCCGTGTATTCATTCTGACGTGTAGGCTCTTTTTCACTGAAATATTCGTGCATCGTTTTCAGCGTTTCGTCCTCTTCCTCGTTATAGAGCTTTTCAAAGTTGATATCGGTTACATTATAAGCTGACGCCTGAACAAAACGGGAATCTTCCTCGTCTTCTATAACAAGCTCCTGCGGGAATTTTAAAACATTGTATTTTATATCAAGAACTTCGGTGTAAAGTACCCCAAAGCTTTCAACCGAATCATTAGGGTCAAAAAGCCCCGATTGGACGACAGATGTTGACGGGATAACCGATATAATACTCACAGCGACGATATGTAACGCGATCGTTGGTATAAAATAAACATACCATTTTGTGTCGGGAAATTTGCAGACTGTTATCTTGTCATAAAAAACAAACGTTAAAACAACGGGCAGGGCAATCGAAAGCACAAGAGGTGCAGAGATCAAGACGGCGTTAAGAGTATTTCTTGCAATATCACCTGAAAGCACCTGACCGATTCCGCCGCCCACGATAGAATAAACGATAAGATATCTGTTGAAAAAACGGTGGTATACCGTCTGCGTTGCAAACAGCACAAATAAAAATGAAATACATCCGCCAACAAACCAACGCCTGTTTCTTTCTTTGAAAAGAAAGGACAAGCCGTATATTATAAATGCGGTTGCAAATGAAAATATAGGCATAAACAAAAGGCCTATGTCAAAAAAAGTGTTACATGTGAAAAGCTTTACAAGCACTTCCATATATATGATGCAAAGCGCAAGAAAGAGAAAGCCGGATATTTTAGTATTTTTCGTATTATTCATTGTGATTCCTTTTGACGTTTTCCTTGCGAAAACTATACCATAAAGCATATTAAGCTTCAATGTGTAAAATGTTTAAGATATTATTAAATTGTCACCGTACATAATATTACTCTCATTATTGCTTTATTTCTTACATATGATGTAAAATTTCTACAAAAAATAGTAAATTATTTTGAACGGGTGTGCGCTTTGGGTCTGTGAAATTCAGAGCCGTTAATATTCAGCGTACCTTCGGTTATATTATACGGGAAACTGATATATGTCCCATCTTTTTTTAAAAAAAGCTCCGTACCGCTTGTATAAAAATCGTATCGGCTGCCGTTTATATACGCGTTGCCGTTTTCAAATGTCCAGACTGTATCGAATCTTTGCCAAGTCCCGTCAATATCATATTCCTTTTTATCGCACCCGAATGAAAAAACAACGAAAAAAAGAATCAGCACAAAAGTGAATAAACGCATAAAAAACCTCCGACAGTATTATTTGTCGGAGATATTTTTCATATACATGTAAAGCAAGTCAGAAAACCGTGCGAATTCCTCCACTGAAAGTTTTTCTCCCCTTATATCGCGCGAAAGCCCCATATCTTCAAGAATGTCACCGACAGTTGTTTTGGAAATATCGGATAGAGTATTTGAAACCGCGTTGGAAAGTGTCTTTCTTCTTTGTAAAAAAGCTGCCCTTATTATTTTGAACATCAAATTTTCATCTATTGGCATTACAGGCTTTTCTTGATAAAGGGAAAGTTTAATAACTGTTGAGTCAACCTTGGGCGCAGGAATAAACGAACCTGCTGAAACACCAAAAAGCTTTTTTACCTCCGCATAGTATGCAACAGATGCCGTTATCGCGCCGTAATCCGAACTGCCCGCTTTGGCACACAGTCTGTCGGCAACCTCTTTTTGTATGAGTATCGTTATACTTTTAAGTCTCGCAGAAGATTCCAAAAGCTTCATAACGATAGGGGTAGTTATATAGTATGGAAGATTTGCGCACACGCAAACATCCATACCATCAAAATGCTCATTTATAAGCTCATTTACATCAAGCTCCATAATGTCGGCATTTATTACGGTCACATTGGCATACCCGCCAAGGGTTATATCGAGCACCGGCAAAAGCCGTTTATCTATTTCAACAGCCACGACCTTATTAAATCTTTCCGCAAGCTGCGCTGTAAGTGTACCGATGCCGGGACCTATTTCTATAACGCCGCAGGACTTGTCTTCTTCACAAAGTTCTGCAGTTTTTTCAGGTACACTTTCGTTAATAAGAAAGTTCTGACCGTATTTTTTCAAAAACGTAAGACCGTTGTCTTCCATCAGTTTTTTAACATATGATATATCCGTAAGCTTGGGCATAGTACTCCTTGGTTTTTTACACAATTTTCTTAAATGATATTGACAAAACGGGAAAAAGATGGTATAATCTTCTCCGTTGTAAAGATTATACCACGTATTTTCGATTTGTCAACACTTAATTTGCTGGTGTGGCGCAGGGGTAGCGCAATTGATTCGTAATCAATAGGCCGAGGGTTCAAATCCCTCCACCAGCTCCAATAAAACTTAATACCTTTTGAGGGAGTAGTTTGCGCCTATTGGCGTTTGGTAAGTCAACATCCACAGCGAAAGCTTGGTTTATCATTAAAAAATGAGACTCATACATTGAAAAAATGTATGAGTCTTTTTGAATATTTTGAGCATATTAAATTAAAGAAAGGGTAGAAAATGGAGCATTATTTTAAAAGTGCCGACGAAACTTTAAAATCGTTTGAAACAACCAAAAACGGTCTTTCAAATGAAGAGGCACAGAAAAGACTTGAAAAATACGGAAAAAATAATCTTAAGGAAGCGAAAAAAGAATCACTCATACACCGCTTTTTAAAACAGCTTGCCGATCCGATGATAATAATCCTTATCGTTGCCGCGGCAGTTTCCGCATTTCTCGCGGTTATTGAAGGAGAAGGCGGTGAAGGCTTTACCGATGTTATTATTATAGGTGCTGTTGTTATTATAAACGCAGTTCTCGGTGTCGTACAGGAAAGCAAGGCAGAAGCCGCAATTGAGGCGCTTCAGGAAATGACAGCCGCAAACGCCAAGGTAATGCGAGGCGGCATGCTTACGCACGTCAAGACTGATGAGCTT
>JAZNEN010000278.1:0-11997 GCA_045588615.1 Eubacteriales bacterium | reverse complement strand
ACATGGCTACGATCCGACTTACATTTCTGAAGCTTGTAAAGCAAGGAAACAGTGCGGCAAGAGAAAAACTCATAAACGGAAATCTTAAGCTTGTTTTAAGTGTTGTTCAAAGATTTACAGGCAGACGTGAAAACATAGACGATATCTTTCAGGTGGGCTGTATCGGGCTTATGAAAGCTATCGACAATTTTGATATTGAAATAGGTGTCAGGTTTTCCACGTACGCTGTGCCGATGACCGTACCGAAGTGAAAATATACATTACATATCTTCAAGCAGGGAATAAAGAAGCTGCAGATGGTGTTCTTCATCACACAGTATACGTTTGATGACGGCATTTACCTTGCAATCGCCTGATCGGTTGAGAAAATTGTTGTAAGCGGAAATGGCTTTTTTCTCACACCTTATGTCATCACGCAGCATTTTGGCAAAATTCTGCGAATAATCAACACATACAGCGTTCCAATAAACGAATCTGTTTCTGTCGCAAACAGCCGCACGGCAATCTCCGCCGAGAGCTGTGATAAGCTTGCAAAGTAACTCAAAATGCTTCATTTCTGTTACCGATATACATTCTAAAATATCTGCGGCATAGGCGAATTTCGACGGTAGAATTATGTGTTGATAAGTGTATTGAAGAGTAGCGGTGAGTTCACCGTCTTTACCTGAAGAAAGTACGGTAAGTCTGTCGGAGAGTTCCTTGTTTTCCGAAAGCGATTCAGCTTTCGGATATGGCTCATTAAGAATACAATTGAAGTTTTTCAATGGCATCACCTTTCTTGTATGCGATTATTGTTTGCGTCTTTTTCAAGTATATGCCGCAAGGCTTTTTTCGTGAAATAATTGAAATTTTTGCCTTAGCACTTGAAAATGAATGAAAAATGTAGTATGATTAACGAAAACACGGAGGAATTTATTATGATAGATAGAATTATTGAGATCATAGCGCGTGAGCTTGCCATTGAAGAAGAGCGTATAAGTGCTGAAAGTGATATTATAGAAGATCTTTGCGCTAATTCTCTTGACATAGTTTCTATAATAACCGCGCTTGAGGATACATACGGTATCACTGTGCCGGATGAAGCTATAATCGATCTTCGCACACCTGCATTGATCGTTGATTATATTGAAGAAAATACAGGCCTTGAAGGTTCTGAAGAGAATGAATAAATATACGAAATTATTGAAAAACACATCCATAATGGGTGTGGGTGCTTTTTTGTCAAAAATACTTGTATTTTTGCTTTTGCCGCTGTATTCATCGGTTATGTCAACTGCCGATTACGGTGTTGCCGATATCGTTGCACAATCGTCTAATTTGCTTATGCCGATAGTGACGCTTGGAATATGTACAGCTGTTTTCCGATTTGCGTGCGGTAAAAAAAGCGATCACGAGGCAGTTTTCACCGTCGGTTTTATCATCCTGCTTTTCGGCATGGTGATTTTTACAGCACTGATACCGCTGTTCAAGAAGGTATACATTCTTGACGAGTATATGCTTCTTTTCGGTTTGTACGTATTTATGTATGGGCTTCATACGCTGTGCGGTCAGTATCTGCGCGGAATCGATAAGGTAAAAGAATTTGCCGTTAAAGGTGTGCTTTGCACGGTTTTTACTCTTGTCTTTAACATTCTCTTATTACTTGTATTTCCGCTCGGTGTTACGGGTTATCTCGTTGCAAATATACTTGCCGACTTTTTTACGGTGCTTTATATGTTCCGCGTGGGAAATCTTATCGATGCGTTTCAGATAAAGAAGTTCTCCTTCGGATTGCTGTTTGAGATGCTCAGATATTCGCTTCCGCTTGTTCCTACGACCATATTCTGGTGGATAACGAATATGTCCGACAGATATGTGGTGCTGTATATGATAGATGAATCTGCAAGCGGTATATACGCTATGAGCTATAAGATACCGAATATCATAACAATGCTTACGGGTATCTTCGCCGATGCGTGGCAAATGTCGCTCATAGAGGAGAACAATCAGGGCTCGGTAAGTAAGTTCTTGACAAAAATATTTGAAAGCTATAAGGCTGTACTTTTTATTGCAGGCTCCGGAATTATTCTCTTCGTAAAGGTAATAACGGGAATACTTATACGAAACGACTTCTATGTTGCATGGAAATATACAACACTGCTTGTCGTGGCTACTGTGTGTATGAGTATGGTGAACTTCATCTCTGTTATCTTTCACGTAAAAAAGAAAAGCGTCAATTCGCTTATTTGCTCAACTTGCGGTGCGTCGATAAACATTATTTGTAATATGCTGTTTATAAAAGCATACGGTGCCATAGGTGCGGCCGTTGCTACGGTTTTAAGCTATGTTGTTGTATATATTATCGCTACAAACCTTTCGCTGAAATATGTAAAATATAACGTCTTTTTTACAAAAACAATGGTCAATATTGCGCTATTAACGGTTCAAAGTATAGTTATGGTATTTGTACCCGGCATAGCTTCATATATCATTTCCGCTGTTATTTTCGGCGCGGTCCTTGTTCTCAATTTTCCCGTATTCCTTTATTTTGTAAAGACTGTTTTGCTGAAAAAGGAGAAGTAACGGTATTATGGGAAAAATAAAACTATTTGTAATCTTTGTTGTAATTGTACTTTTGTGTTCCTGCTCAGACGGAACTGATTTTTTGCCGATCGATACAAGCGGTGAAGAAAGCGATCTGAAAGCCTATACTTACGATGAATTGAAGAATTCTGAAAGGATCGTTTTTAATGAATCGCTGCTTTTGATAAATCAAACTCATCCGATATCGGATAATGATGTTTTCGATGTTTGTGAGTATAAAGATACGGACGTTTATATGAATAGCTGTATGCACAGCGATTATGCAAGGCTTTCGTCGGATATCAGCGAAAAATTTTCGGAAAAGCTGTTTGTAATGAGTGCATACAGAACGAAGGAAGAACAGCAGCAAGCCATCGCTGAAGAGGGCGAAAAGGCAGCAGGCATCAATGAAAGCGAACACAGGGCAGGACTTGCCCTTGATGTTTATGTCAGATATTATGCAGGAGAAGCATTTTTAAAGACCGATACGGGTAAATATGTCAACTCAGAATGTCATAAGTACGGATTCATAATCAGATATCCTGAATACGGTGAAAAAATTACGGGTATAGGGTATGAGCCGTGGCATATAAGATATGTCGGACACCCTCACGCAGAGATAATGATGCTCAACAAACTTACACTTGAAGAATATATATCATATCTTGAGCTTGGTAAGTTTTACAGGTACGGAGATTATCTTATAACAAAACAAGATCCGAAGAACACGTTTCTGCCCCATAGCTTTGAGTCAGCCGTTGTTTCTTCGGATAATGACGGAAATATTATAATTACAATGGTTTCACCGTTACCAGGTTGACGGGGATGCATCGAATGAATCCAAAGAGGGAATCTCCTTTCCTTCACGGAAATGTGTTATGCCGTATTTCTTCATAAGCTCATACGTGCTTTCAAGTAATTCGGGATGCTTTTCTTCGTTCCAGGCAATGTACATCGTGTAGTAATCTATCTGAATTTTTGATTTTTCAACGTGGCGCCTGCATACTGTTTCCGTTGTAGCATTGTATGCACGGGTCCACAAATTTGAAAGTTCAACTGCAAAAGCGGCGAGCTCTTCGCTGCTTTTTCCTTTTCCCATAATATTTTTAACACCTGTGGAAACGAGCATATGAGATGCAGAAGCGGCCTCGGATGTTTTAGTTATGTATTCGTAAATATGTTCCCACCCCTCACCGTAGTAGCCTTCCAGAAAATCGCACATATGACCTATATATTCTTCTTTCGTCATTAAAGGATTCCAGAGAAGCTTTGACAGAAGATAGGCACGAAGCTCACCGAATTCACCGCTTGCGCTGTGATAATTTCCTTGCTCGAAAACGCCTGTCACGTTATTTTCAGCATAAAATTTTACGTTATCGTATATCGTGAACAGATTAGGAAAAGGTGCAAGATAGAACATAAAATTCGTCGTGCAGTCCCATACATAAAGGTTGTTACATATCTTTCCCCACTCCTGTATGTCTTCGTCAATTCTGTTGGCTGAACATTCGTTTACAGCGTGAGAAAAGCAGGAATCGTCGCTTGAAAGACGTATAATGACATTATCAGCCGGTCTTACGGTTTTGGGAGGACGTCCTGCGTTTTTTGAAATAAGCGCATCAACATGTATGTCAGGATCATCCTTTTTAAGGTCTTCGGCAAGTTTATTTATAAATGTGAGAAATGCGGCGGCTGATGATCCTTCACTGTTATTTATTGAAGTACATTCTTTGCACGTGCATCCTTTCGAATTTTCATTTCCGTTATCCTGTGAAATTGAAATAATGTCTGCCGCCGGATAGCGTTCAAGCCATTTTTTTGCATTATCCAGTACCTTTGAATAAACATCTTCATTTGTAAGACATGGATAAACATTTCCTGTTGTTGCCAAAGCGCCAAGCGTATTCACCGAGTTGTCGGCATATGTAACACCCCCGCCAAAGTCTGCAAGATCACGTGAAACACAGCTGTTTATTTTTTGCTTTGCTGAAAATTCGGGATCAAATGCTTCGTACCAAAAGCAATCACGGAATTTAAATGCGGGCTTGAAGTATTTGTCAAGGTCAGAGGGAACTGTTGCTTTTTCGGTTTTGAGTATACGTTCACAGTTCGGTGTGTAATATCTTATTCCAACGTAATCTTCCAAAAAGCTGTAAACACCGTAAAGCGTTCCGCGCTCACCGTTACCTGTTATATAGAGATTTTTTTCTTCACACAGGAAATAATACCCCTCATTTCCCATACGGGTAAGCTTTTGTGCTATTTTCACCGGTATAGGATCTGTTTTTCCAATGTGTATTTTGTATTCGGAGGCGGAGGTTTCGTACGGTTCACAGCTTAAATGTATACCTGTTGATGCGTGTATATACGAAACAAATTCATCTGCCGCATATTTTACCGTGTCGGACGCATTTTCCGCATAA
Organism: Eubacteriales bacterium; assembly: GCA_045588615.1. Classification (GTDB taxonomy): domain Bacteria; phylum Bacillota; class Clostridia; order Oscillospirales; family CAG-272; genus RGIG7213. The sequence continues at coordinate 7,012 of JAZNEN010000278.1, read as the reverse complement.
ACAACGGTGTAAAGCGATATGTCATTGTCACCGACAGCAAGAGATCTGACGGGAAATAAATCACTGACAGCTCCGCTTTGCGTAATGATTTCGGTGTCAGTTGTATTTTCTGATTCGTTGTATTGTGTATCGGTCGATGTTTTGATATCGGTTATGCAGGAAGAAAGAATAAACACCGTTACGAATAAAAGAGAAAGAAATCTTTTCACGTTTCTGTCCTTTCGTTTATCATTTTTTTCATTTTTTTGACAATTTCACATTCATATCCGCAGTCGATCCCGGAAAGCTGTTTTCCTTTGATTATATGTTCAAACTTACCGATTTTTTTTGAAACAAACTCGAAAAATAAAGGATCGTTTTGTGTTTTTGCCCCTATGTGCAAAAATATTTCATCAGGGCTGCATGCTGTGCCTGTATACGAACAAAGCAATATTTCGTATATTTTTCCGCTGTCACGGCATAAAACCTCATTTTTTATTTCAAATCCGTTTTCAGATAGGTACTGCCTCAGCTCGTACACGCATGTCATAGGCTGTAAAATCAGATTTACATTTGCATTTCTTGTATATGAACTTTGGTCTATAATATTCGATATAAGCTCGCCGCCCATACCTGCAATTATGATGTCATCGGGTGAAAAACTTTCAATACCGTCAAGTCCGTTTGCAAGACGTGCTGTTATAAATTCGGAAAAACCGTATTTTTTAATGTTTGCTTTTGCGGCTTCAAGGGGCCCCTTGCGTATATCGGAGGCATAAACACGCTTTGAAATACCGCATTTTACAAGCTTGCAGGAAACGTATGCATGGTCACAACCGATATCCGCTACAGATGCACCGTGACGTACCTGGGAAATTAAAGCATCAAATCTTTCGTTAGCCAATATTTACTCCGTTTTTAAGTGATTTTTTTGGATACTACATCGGGATTGTATATCATATTGGTAAAAAATTCAAGTGTATTCATAATTAATTTAATTTTTGACCTTTAAAAAAAAACAAATTAAGTATAATATTAGCGGTGTATACGTTTTTTTTGAAAGGATTTTGGAATGAAAAGCATTAAACCCGGCAGAGGTCCGTCAATGCTTAGCGGTATCGTCGGCGTATTTATGATAGGGTTTGGTATTTTATGGACGGTTATGGCTGCTCAGGCAAGCGGAATTTTTGCTGTATTCGGCATCCTGTGGACAGGAATTGCGGTCGTTATCACCGTTTATAATTTTAAAAACGCTGCAAGCAAGAACAGATATTCCGATTTTGATATTACCGATTCTGACGAGGAGCCCGATCCGCTTAATGAACGTTTCGGAAACATTCATAATACCGCACGTGAAAAGAATGACAAGGATAATAAATTCTGTCCGTACTGCGGAACGGCGGTAGAAGACGATTTTACGTATTGCAATAACTGCGGTAAAAAGCTTCCGTAAGATTTGCAGTGAATGAAAACAAATACGTGCTCGTTTATGTGAAGGAGAAAAACTTTGAACGAACTTATTGAAAAGATCCTTAAAGCCGACGAAGAAGCCCGAAAAAGGTCACAGGCAACGGAGGATAAAAAAGCTAACCTTGAAGCGGATATATCAGAAGCGAAAAACAAGATCAAAGAAGAGTATATGTCTGCCGCAGAGGAAGAAATAAAAAGACAGCTCGAAGAAAAAAGAAAAGCGGCGCAAAAGTCGTGGGACGAGGCAAGTAAAAAATATAAAAAGCTTGGCGATGAATTGCGGTTTTCTTACAACGCCAATTACGAAAAATGGGCAAGCGATATTGCCGAAAAGGTCATTGAGGGTACATAATGTATCAAATGAACAGAAAAAGCAGTGCATTACGTTTTTCGGGCGGCGAAAATGCAGCCGCCGCAAAAGCAAGGTGTATGTACGCCGACCGTCTGACCAAGGATGATTACAAGGAACTTATCCTTTGTAATTCCGTGGGAGAGGCCGCATCATATCTGAATACGAAAAAACGCTATATATATGCGCTTAAAAATGAACGTGCAATATCAGGTATGCATAGGGAACAGATCGAATATATGCTTGAAAAACGCAAGTATGACGATTATGTCAAGCTTTCGTCATATCTTATGGGAAGCGGTGAATATATACGTTACTTTTTCTCCGCAAGACGCGAAGTGTCGCTCCTTGTACGTGCGGTATCTTCCTTAGGCATATGGGAAAGTGACGATTATTACTATCAGATAATGTCAGATTTTGACAAAGAGTCCGACATCGATATCGCATCGCTTTTTGAAGCAAAGACGTATGACGGCATACTGAATGCCTGCAAAAGCTCGGAGTACTATAAAATTTTAAGTAAATACAACACCAAGACCTCTTCTGCGCCTGATATCGTGCATCTTGAAGCGGAGCTGTGGAATCACCTGTGCGGCGTGATATTTGAACGTGTTGAAAATCTGCCGTCGAAAAGTGAGCGTGAAGAGGCAAACTGTATTTTCAAATCGTATATAGACGCAAAGAATATATCGGCAATATACCGATTTAAAAATTACACCGAATGTGATGAGGAATATATTACCGGTTCGCTTATAAAGCACGGTAGCATAAGTGAGAAAAATCTGAAGTATTTATTTTCAAAAAAGTCATCGGCAGACGGCGAAAGCGACAAGCGGCTTGAAAAGCTTATTTTTGAAGGATACGACGCCGAGGCTCGCATCTGTGAGAATAAATGCAGAAAATATTTGAGATATTCAGCCCACCCTGCTATAGTGGTGCTTTCATATCTTTATTTGCTTGAGACAGAGCTTGCAAATATAATAAAAATCGTTGAAGGTATAAGATATTCACTCGCCAAAGAGCAAATTGCGGCAATGATATCGGAGGAATAAAATGTCTGTATGTCAAATGTGCAGTGTCAGCATTGCGGGGCATCGTTCTTCTCTTGACAAAACGCTTGATGTTCTTATGTCGGCAGGGGTATTTCACCCCGATGAACTCAAAAAGTTCTATTCCGATTTAAGTACATTTACACCTATAAGAGAAGAAAACCCTTATCTTGCAATGGAATCGTCACTAAGCGCGATACTTAAAAACACACCGATCCTTGAGGGGGATTTTAATTTTTCGGATGAGGAGATCACCGAATACATATCACGTGCTTCCAAAACAGGTGAAGAAATAGAGTCTGCAATGTCAAAAATCAAAGCAGAGCTTGCCGATAAAAAGAAATATCACCATATAATAAAGCGTTTCAAGGGAATAAATATTGATCTTGAGGATATATTTGCCTGTGAATATACGTACGCGTCATTCGGTATGTTTTCAAAGGATGCGTATGAAAAGTTCAAGAACAACTACTCAAAGACGGACATTATTTTTTATCCCGCACACGAGGACAGCGAAATGTGCTACGGTGTGTATTTCGCTCCTATACAGCAAAAGGAAGAAGCAAAGCGTATTTTTTCAAGCCTGTATTTTGAGCAGCTTCCGGTAAAAGGCGAAAAGGGTACACCGCAGGATATTGCGCAAAATCTTGAAAATCAAATTACAGAGCTTGAAGAAAAGCTTAAGACACTCACAGAACAGCAAAAGATACACCTGAAAGAGGAACAGGAGAAATGCTCGCAGATGCTCTGGTGTGTACTTAAAAGAAAAAAAGTGTTTGAGCTTCGTAAATATGCCGCATTTTACGGTGACCGTTTCATTATATGCGGTTGGTGTCCTTCACACGAAAGCGAAAGCCTGAAAAACAGTGTTCTCGAAATTGACGGTAATGAATGTACTGTTGAAAAGCAGGGTAAGGAAACAAAGCTGTCACCGCCTGTGAAGCTTAAAAATAATCCGCTTGTACGTCCGTATGAATATTACGTTGAAATGTACGGTTTGCCGTCATATAAAGAAAGCGACCCGACGGCATTTGTGGCTGTAACATATACACTTTTGTTCGGAATTATGTTCGGGGATCTCGGTCAAGGTCTTGTGCTTTCGCTCGTCGGTTACCTTATGTGGAAACTGAAAAAAATGCCGCTTGGTAAAATACTTGTTCCGTGCGGTATTTCATCTGCTGTATTCGGTCTTATATACGGCTCTGTATTCGGATTTGAAGAGCTGTTAAATCCTATGTTCCATGCGCTCGGATTTCATGAAAAGCCGATAGAGGTCATGAAGCCCGAAACCACTCAGATGATAATATACGGTGCTGTAGGCGCCGGTGCACTTCTCGTTTTGATATCAATAATTATGAATATTTTTTCGTGCATCAAACAGAAAAAAGTTGCGCACGGCATCTTTTCTTCAAACGGTGTGTCGGGTATACTTTTCTATTTAAGTGTTATTTCGCTTCTTCTGGTAAATGGTGCGCAGTCATTTGCGATTCCCGTTATCATCATAACACTTTTGCTTATGTTCTTCTGTGAGCCTCTGACGAGACTTCTTGAAAAAAAGAAGCCGCTTGAGGAAGGACAAAGTGTATCGGATTTCATAATGCAAACATTCTTTGAACTGTTTGAAACGGTGCTAAGCTACGTTACAAATACAATGTCGTTTTTGCGTGTGGGCGCATTCATACTTGTTCACGCCGGTATGATGAAGGTTGTTTTCACTCTTGCCGAAATGTCATCGGGCACACCGTATGTTATAATTCTTATTGTGGGAAATGCTATAGTACTTTGCCTTGAAGGATTACTTGTCGGAATTCAGGTTTTAAGACTTGAATTTTATGAGATGTTTTCAAGATTCTACACGGGTGAAGGCGAAGCGTATGTCCCTATGTGTGAGAAAGAAATTGTTTAAAATATAAAATGCCGTAAGGCGGAAATGAGGAAAAAATATGTTAACTTCAATTATTTTAATGACAATACCTTTTGTACTTATTCTTGCAACCGTTATTTATTCGATAAACCGTGTTTCAAAGGGCTTATCCGCGAAAACCGCTGTTACACGCCAGCTTTGTTCCTTTGTTTGCATTTTTGCAGTTTCGGTACTGCTTGCTTTCGGTGCAGCAGCAACGGAAAGCGGGGCAACCGTAAATACTGAAACAAATACGGAAGCATCAGCTGAAAGTGAAGAAAAAACTTCCGGTGTAACCGATGACGGTCTTGGTTACATCGCTGCGGCACTCGTTACAGGTATTGCAGGTATCGGCGGCGGTCTTGCCGTTGCATCTGCCGCACCTGCTGCGATCGGCGCAACATCTGAAGACCCAAAGGCGTTCGGTAAAGCGCTTATTTTCGTTGCTCTCGGTGAAGGTATTGCCCTTTACGGACTTCTTGTTTCGATCCTCATACTTAATAAGATATAATGAGATTTTTTGTGATCAGCGACAACATTGACACCGTTACAGGCTTGCGCTTAGCGGGAATCGAGGGTGTTGTTGTGCATGAAGAAAAAAGTGTGATAAAGGAAATTGAAAAGGCATCAACTGACGAAAGCATCGGTGTGCTTTTAATAACGGAGCTTCTCGTTTCTATGTGTCCGGAGCTTATATATGATATAAAGCTCAACCGCCGCCGTCCGCTTATTGTCGAGATTCCCGACAGACACAGTGCGGGAAGATCGAAGGATTCAATCAAAAAATACGTCCGCGATGCAATAGGAGTAAAGGTTTAATGCCTAATTTAGATAAAAAAATTAACGAATTTGTTGCTGATATACGCCGTGTATCCGAGAATGAAACAAAAACCACGGAAAAGGAAATGGCGGCATATAAAGCGGCTTGTATAAAGGAAGCCGAAGCACTTTATAAGGAAGCTGCGCGTAAAAATGTAAAGCGAAGCGTTGAGGCAGGAAGTGCGGAAATTGCTTCGGAGCTTGCCAAAAAGCATATGCAAGCACGCGAGGAGCTTGTAAAACTCAGAAGTAAAATGACAGACGAGATAATTGAATGTGCCGCAAAAAAGCTTTCAGATTTTACAAAAAGCGAAACATACCCTGATTCACTTTGTAAATCAGCCGAAAAGATGGCAGATGTACTGCAAAGTAACAGGATCGTCCTTTACGTTAAGCCCGATGACCTTGTATACAGCGATATGATAAAAAAATCGTTTGGTAAATACTGTACCGTTGAAGCTGATAAAAGCATCGTTATCGGCGGTATAAGAGGTTATGATAAAATACTTTTCAAACTTGCCGATGAAACACTTGACGGAAAGCTTGCTGTGCAACGAGAGTATTTTGTTTACAATTCGGGTCTTACCATATCCATACGGTGATACGTTTTTCAGAAAGGCGTTTTAAATATGAGTAAAATAAATTATGCTGTTTACGGAATAAACGGTCCTGTTGTGACGGTAAAAGGAGTTACACCGTTTTCAATGGAAGAAATGGTATATGTGGGTAAAAACCGTCTTGTTGGAGAAGTAATCTCTGTTAATACAGATTATGTCACGATACAGGTATATGAAGATACCGTGGGACTAAAGCCCGGTGAGCCTGTTGTCGGAAGCGGCGCGGCAATGTCTTTAGAGCTTGCCCCGGGACTTATGTCGAATATTTTTGACGGCATAGGAAGACCTCTTAACGATATGTACAATGCGCAGGGCGCATTCATAAATGTCGGTTACGAAGAAAAAGAAGAGCCTGCAAAGTGGGACGTAACGGTGAAGATCAAAGACGGAGATGAAGTAGCAGAGGGTGAAATTTTTGCAGTCCTTCCCGAAACACCCGTGATTGAATACAGATGCCTTGTGCCGTGCGGTGTAAAGGGAAAGGTAGTAAAGGCGTTGCCATCAGGAAAGTATTCCAAAAATGATGTTATTGCATACGTTGTGTGCGGGGATGCCGAAATTCCCCTGAAGATAAGCCAAAGATGGCCGATAAGAACACCGAGACCGGCAAAAGAAAAAATACCGCCTTCCATTCCGCTTATCACGGGACAGCGGGTCATTGACACTCTTTTTCCTGTTGCAAAGGGCGGCACTGCCGCGATACCCGGCGGGTTCGGCTCGGGCAAAACGATGACGCAGCACCAGCTTGCAAAGTGGTGTGATGCTGATATTATCGTGTATGTGGGATGCGGTGAACGCGGCAACGAGATGTGTCAGGTGCTTGACG
>JAZNEN010000277.1:0-10931 GCA_045588615.1 Eubacteriales bacterium | reverse complement strand
TTGCTCTAACCAACTGAGCTAAAAGCCCAAGAGACATTGACATCTCTTGTCAACGGGAGACATTATATCACAGATTTTTGTGTTTGTCAATATCTTTTTTTAATTTTGATAAAAAACTTTTTGTCGGTAAGGGCGCCTTGTAAAACGATTATCCTTGACAGAGAGAACCGTACGTGATAAAATAATCATATGCTCCGTATGTAAAAAAATACGGATCAAGTGCCAAAAAACAGGAGAAATTAAAAGAATGGATATCAAAAAATATAATAAACTCCCGGCTGACGCAATGTCAGTAAGAACCGCCGTGTTTTGCAAAGAACAGGGACTCGTTGATGTGCCGGATGAAATTGATGATACAGCAACACATTTTTTACTTTACAATGATGAAATGATCCCTGTTGGCACCTGTCGTGTTTTCAAGGATGGAGGCGCTTATATTTTGGGTAGACTTGCCGTTTTGAAGGAATACAGGGGTCAGGGGCTCGGTTCACAAATAGTAGGTGCTGCCGAGGAATACATCCGTTCTGTCGGAGGTGAATGCCTTATGCTTCATTCACAGTATTCCGCATCGCTTTTTTACAAAATACTCGGTTATTCGGAAGAAGGCTCTCCCGATGAAGTACAGGGATGCCCGCATATCTGGATGAAAAAGAATTTGAAAAAATAAATCAGATATTTACTCGGCGCAAATACTCAGTACATTAGTTTTTCTTTTTATCAGACAGCTTATAATATTCGTTGACAAGGCTTATATAACCCAATTTTTTCATATCCGAATACGAAAAATTGAAGCGTGATTTGTTTCGTTTTCCTGTTGCGATATACCTTATGCAGTCTTGCATATAAAGATCAATGCTGTGCAATGACCTGTCGGTATTTATAACAGGGAAGAACCAGCGAGCCCATGTAAGCTCGTTTTCATCGGGATTGCTGTAAAATTTCTCGTTGAAGCGTTTTATAAATACAGCTGCCGCTTTTGACGGATCAACGTTATTTCTGTCTGACCACCGTTTCAAAGCCCTTGATTTTCTCCGCATTTTGTGCTTTAATTTTTCGACTGATACGGAAGAAACATCAAGTATTCCGTCTTTGTAGGAAAAACCCAAAAATGTCCATTCTTCATACGGATGCGAAAGAAATTCTTTCTTTTCGTTGACCGTAAGACCGTGCATTTCAAGAGCATTTTTTATATATGCTTTGTGCTTTTGCAATTCGTCATACGATTTTGAAAACACCAAAATATCATCCGAATACCGAATATAAAGCACGTTTTCACTGTAAAAGTAGTGGTCAAGCGAGGAAAGATATAGATTTGCAAGAAATGATGATATCGGCACACCTGCCATTATCCCTCGTCTTTCATATGTAGGTTCACCGTCGTATATGGCATACGGAAACTGCAGTAATGACACTATAAATGTGTAAAGTGCCGTATCATTTTTTAAAACACTTTTTAATTCGGGCAACAGCTTATCTACTTCTACTGAATTAAAGTAATTGCTTATATCGAGCTTATATACGTAATAGTCACTCAAATTCTTTGTTTTCAGTATGCTTCTTGCCGCATTTTTGACACCGTATTCTTTTCTGAACGAATACAAGTTCGGTGCAAAAATACCGTCGTATTCGTGAAGCAAATGTGCTATCAGCTTTAATATGTAATTTTCCTCACGGTTGTATGTATACACCGTTCTTTTTTTGCCGTTTTTTGCTTTGTTCAAAAGTATCTTTTGGGCAGGGGAGAATGTTCCTCTGTTCAGGATATTCAAGGCAGTTTCGGTATACTCACCGTTTTCTATAAACATCTTAAGGTCAATTTCTTCTTTTTTTGAAAGATGACCGTGTTCAAGTTTTGAGGAGTAGAATTTTTCCCATTCTTCTTTTTGTAAAATTCTTTCGAGTATTCCCATATTAGCTCCAAAATAAAAACAGAGAGAAAGGGCTTTAACCGCACAAATTTGTGCTACCAAACCGTACACAGACAAGCTACCTGCAAAGCATATAAAAGTCTGTGCTTTGTTCGTCGCAGGTGCATAATGCGTTTCTCTCTGTTTTTTACTGTTTTAAAGGATCATTTGAGATTTTCCTTGATCCTGTTCAATACATAAGATCTTTCGTTTTCCCAGCCCTTGTAAAAACGGATATAGCGTATTCCGTTGTCATCAAGTATTACAGAACTGCCGAAAACGGGCATAGTGTGGCGCTGTGCTTCCTTCATGATAAATACCGCAAGAGCGGGCGCACCGTTCTTTTTGAACAAAAATGTTATAGGGAAACATTTCGGGTGCGCTTCAGGATCAAATGTATCAAGCTTGACGGAACGTTCAATCGTATAACCGGGGAAATTTTCTTCGGTAAGAAGTGTTGCAAAGTAATTTTCATCGGTCGAAGGATTGAATTTCTGCTCGAAACTTTTTGCTGTTTCTGCTCTTATTTGCTCGCCTGAGCTTGTATTTTGTGCGTTTACAGCATCATTTACCGCTTCTGTTACCTTTTCTTTAACTACTTTAAAAATACTGTCTAATAATCCCATAACAAATACCTCCAAATGAAATCAGATGCAGTTTACCCACACGAGCATATCACATTCACCGTTATTAGCAAATGTGTAATAGGGCTTGAATATGAGGGAAACTTTCTTTTTGTTGTTATTCTTCTTTCTGTAAAGTCCGTCAAATTCAGTACTTAACGCACCTTCGAGATGAAGTTCGGGGAGTGTATCGATGCCCGTGCTTACAACATCGATTTTTGCGGATGAATCAAGGGTTATTGCATTCAGTTCATAATCGTTAAAGCATCTTTCCATGCAGTAAACTACAGGACCGTAGCAAAGTGCGGCACGTCCTGCATCTGCACGTACATTCGGATGAGCTTCAACAAAATACGGTGTCATCTTGAAATCAATTGCAATTTCAAAATTGTCGGTGACATTTTCAAATATGATATATCCGTTTTCCTTCTTGTATGAAAGTGAGGAAGAAACATCATAATCATCGCACCATTCGGGAATTCTGAAATAAACGTTCTTGTATTTGCAATTACTTGCTTTAACAGCTATTTTACCGCTCAAAGGATATGATGTATCCATCGAAAGGGAAATGCTGTCATTGTTGAGTCCCAAAGCCGCATACTGATTCACAACGAGTGAGTCGTCAAATTCAGAGAAGAATACATCACCGATACGAGCGAAAATTCTGTTTATATTGGGAGGACAGCACGATGTTTCAAAAATTTCCTTTCTTGTTCTGATTGGAAGCTTTGAACGCTTGTGCGGAGCCATGCAAGTTTCCTTTTCGAGAGAATGTAAATGAATTTCCAACGGGTTTTCATAGAAAAATGCTTTACCGTCAGCGGAAGTTGAAGAAAGCAGATTGTTGTACATAATGCGCTCAATAACTGCACCGTAAGCTGGATCCAAACGCTTTTTCGACAGCGACAGCGCAAAAAGTAAAAATGCAATTGCAGCACAGCTTTCTGTGTATGCCTTAAGGTTCGGAAGGTCATATGTGACGGTAAATGCCTCACCCATGCCGCTTGAACCGATACCGCCTGTGATATACATACGTTTCTTGCTTATGTTGTCAAAAATTCTGTCACAAGCCGCTTGAAGCTCCTCATCACCTGTTCTTTGTGCCGCTTCGCTCATAGCAATATAAAGGTAAGTTGCACGTACAGCGTGGCCTTCTGCTTCGGTCAGATCTCTCACGGGAGTGTCGTTCTGGTCGTATTTCTTTGTAACAATGTTCTCGTCTATAGAGGGCTCGTCTGTGTTACCTCTTAAATTGATGAAGTGAAGCGCCATGTCGAGATATTTTTTATCACCCGTATGATCGTAAAGCTTGATGAGCGCAAGCTCAATTTCCTCATGTCCGGGAGTCTGGAATTTAGCCGTCTTTTCCGTAATAAATGCTTTTTCTATGCAATCAACATACCGCATCATTACCTTTAAAAACTTGTCCTTGCCTGTTGCTTTATGATAAGCAATGGCAGCTTCGATAAGATGTCCGGCGCTGTAAAGCTCGTGCGCAGGACGGCGGCAAAATATGGCATCGGGAAAAAGCTGCATGAAATACGGATTGAGATATCCATCCTCCATCTGGTGCTTTTCCATGCTGTCAATAAGCTCCTCGATTATAGCAACCTCGTCTTTACAGCAGTCAGGATCGCTTGTGATGAGGTAAGAAACACCCTCAGCCCACTTCGCAACATCAGAATCCTGTGCAACGCCGGGTTTTATTTTTCCTTCTTCGTAGTTGAAACGCAAAGTGTCAATTCTTCCCGTTTCCTCAAAACGCTTGTAAACGCTCTGAATACTCGAATATTTGTTCAGATTATAGCGGTTAAGCCAAAATCCCTCGTTAAATTTTACATTCTTAAAACTAATGTTTTCCACGTTGATTCCTCCGAATAGTTAAGTATTGGAAACGATGAGATTATACCATACGCACCGTTTTTTTTCAACCCCTAAAATAAAAAAATGCACATGTGATGAAGAAATCTGTAAGTTATGTGTTTCACGAAAAAAAGAATACAATTGTCACAAAAAACGACAAAGCGGCGCACAAAGTGTAAATATTGTGTAAAAAACGCACAACGCTGACTTTTTGTGTTGTGCGGTATTGACTTATTTATAATTATGTGGTAAAATAGATCAACTATAAGGGAAATTATCACTACGAGAAAGTCATCGTATAACTTTAGCAGAAATATGACGGTACAAACGCAATAAAATTTATTTTCAGAAAGGGAAGACACGATGTTTACAACATTGAACTCCAAACTCAAACGTATGCTTTCGATGGTCTTGGCATTGTCAATGGTGCTTGCGCCCGTAATGACACTTGCCGAAGAAATCGGCGAAGCGGTTGCTTTTGCGAATGAAAGACCTTTGGCTGTCGTATTGGCAGGCTCGGATTTTCAGCCGCACTCGCATACAGTGAACGGCACTAATGCAAATGGCAACACTTTGTATAATTACGGTGGTAGCAATACTGAATGGTTCAGTATCAACCACGGAATTACTCATTTGGAATCCATTGCAGACTCTATTATAGACGCCGGATATACCGGGAACAAGGCGATAACCGGTGCACTTTTTGGCGGTGACTATTCCGTCTATTCCAAGTATAACAGCAAATGGAACAGCTTCAGTTATAATAATATGCCTGCTATTACCGAGGATGGTATTCACGCAATTGAATATGTTTGGGGTAATAAGTTTGGACTTTCCAGAGAAGAAATGGTTATGATACAAGGTAACCATGACTTCTATGTTTCACCGCTTGACTATACAGGTGCTCATGATACACCTAATTACGGTGTTTATGCTATTAATGAAAAAGATTTTATGTATGAGCAGGGCACCAGAGCTAACGGCGAGGATATCGTTAAGAAGACTGCGGCTGACCTTGATGCTTATCTTCAGGCAAAGATTGCACAGCAGTATAATAAGCCCATATTCATCATGAACCACGTTCCGCTTCACCACAATCAGAGAACAGGTGACAACCTTTATGCTAAGCATTTGTTTAATGTTGTAAATGAAGCAGGCGCTAAAGGTCTTACTATATTCTTCCTCTGGGGACATAACCATAGCGGTGCGTACGATGCACACATCGGTGAAGCAGCTGTATATCTTGAGCCGGGTGATACGATCTGTATCCCCGACGGATCTGTGAAAAATATAAGTGCGGAATCTAAAACATACTACGGATATACAACCGAAACCCTCAATTTCTCGTATATGACATACGGATACACGGGCTATGTTAATACTGTATCCGGTTATTGCGCAGATAACTCTCTGACAAATACTGTATTTACGATATACGAAAACCGTGTTGTGGTTGAAAGATACGGCTTGAACGGCAGACAAGACCTTAAATCTGCAGGTGTAGCTGTTCCCAATTATGCACACCAAAATCTTGTTGTGAATACTAAAAAGGTTGAAACTGCAACTGTAAGTCTTATTGAAAATAAATTCAATGTTTCACTTGACACAAGTGAGCTTTATCCCGAGGTTACTGTTCAGGATCCCAAGGTTACAAGTATAACACGTCCGAAGACCTCGGCGGGTAAGTTTGAGGAAGACTACGAAACAGGTGTACAGACTTCAACGACAAATGTCATCACCAATGTGAATACCTCGAATAAGTCACTTACGCTTCCCGATGCCAAAGCCTTTAAGGTTGGTACAAGCGGTCTTTTGAAGCTTTCTTATGTAAGTGAGGAGTTTGCGGTAAAGTCTGTTGTAAGCAGTGATCCCTCTGTTGCAACCGTTGAAATAGTTGACGGAAATGTTAAGGTTACCGGTGTAAAAGCGGGTAAAACAACGATAACTGTCGTTGCAAAGGACGTTGCCGGTTATTACAGTGATGTTACACTTTCCTATGATCTTGTCGTATTCCCGGATGACTCAGCTCTCAAGACGGTATATTTTACAAGATATCAGCTTACGAATGCCTTCACCAATGACGGTGGCGGCGGTACAAGCGTATACACGACTGTCAGCAACAAGACTCCTTCGCCAACAGTCGGTGAATCGTATATAATTGCGAGCAACTATACAAACTATTATGCGTCTGTTAATATACGCTATGATGAAGCACAGGGGAAAAATGTCGCAATTCAAGACCGCTGGAATTTTGTTATGCTGGGAGGCGACAGCGGAGCGGTTGGCAGTAAAACCGCAACTATATACGGAACTCTTCCGACAGCAACAGGTACAGCGAACACTACCAGTCACGGATATAGCGGCAATACCAATGGTACTTTTATAGATGCCGACAGCGCATATGCAGAGTGGACTTTTGTCAGAAAAACAGTTAACGGTACTAACTACGATTATCTGAGAAACAATGCAACAGGTCAGTTTCTTGTTGCAAACAGTGCATCATCGGGATCATATGCACCGTTGACAACGCATGACAGCTATAGTGTAGATAGTAACGGTACAGCAAATGCAGATGATGTATATTCATTGTTTTCCGGCGGCGGTTACGGATATTACTTTACTTCAACCAATAACGGGGTCGGTAGCACTAACGCCAAAATTCGTAGGTATTTTAGATTCAATCACAACTCTGATTATACCGAATCTTATTTTAATGTTGAAAATAATACAGCTGATAACAACCAAAGATATGCCAATGTAGTCTTTTATAAGAAGGTGCAGAATACAAGTGCGCCAACCGGTGCCTCTATGTGGCTTGACCTCGGCAATTCTTCAAAGAAAATAAGTGCATTCACGGGTGATATGGATGGTATCACAAGTGCAACCATTTACAGAACAGACGGTGTTAACGTTACAGCAATTCCCGTAACGCTCAATATGCTTCAGTCTGTTTCATCGATGTTTGACGGCAATTCTGCGGCGGGTCAAGTGGGTACAGATTACAAGATCGTATATGACGGTGTTACGCTTGAAACAGGTCTTACACTTACACTTGCAAACAAGCCGACGATGGCAAGTAAAGATGCTACGCTTTACGTTGGCGACGAATATACAGATGCTCTTATAAACGGTGAAACAGATCAAACCAAGTACACATATGAGTGGGTAAATAACTCCATTCTTACGCTTAACGGCGGTAAGCTCGTTGCAAACAACGTCGGCGGTACATCCGTTAAAATAACGTATGACTATGTTGTCGGAGATACAACGATTCCCGTGACCGAGGAAGTATATATAACCGTTCTTCCCAAGGACGTATGCTCTGTTCAGGCGCGTCCCTACGGCGAAAAATCGGTTTATGTACTCTACACTGAAGAGTATATTCACGGAAGCATCGACGGCAACGAAACATTACCTATTTCAGGTAAGGATTATTCAACACCTCACTTCTTGATCGCAAGTGATAACGGTGCGGGTGACGGTTACGTCCTCAAATCAACGAATGCTCATATGAACGGCATCGACTGCGAACAGGTGAAGATAGAATCCTTGAACGGAAAGATCTTTATAGACACATCCGCAACAAATAAAGAGTTCTGGCTCCAAAGAGCATGGAAAAACGAAAATACAGTTCAATCGACTAACCATACGGTAGACTACTACGAGCTGAGAGGTCGTAATGAATCTCTCGCCACTAATGGCAAAGATATCTATTTACACGCAGTTCAAAGCTGGAGCAGTGATCAGTATGCTTCAAAGGAAGACTTCACAGACGGAACAGGATTGATTGCTGCACATTCCACAAGATATTTGGTGAACGGCTCAACGGGCTTCCTTGTTAAACAATATCCCGGCGGCGGCCATGTCATAAGCGGCCACGGTGCCGCTTCGGAGGGCGGAGCGTCTACAAGTGCTTATATCACAGGTTGGTCATTCAACAATCTGGTATGGGGACTTTGCTCAGGACGCGACAGAGAAAGATATCTGCTTACATTCGACGATAATGCAAAGCAGTTTGATGCAGTGTATAAAGGCTACGGTTCCGATGAAGATGCTGCGATCCGTAGCGATCACGAAAACAGAGTTTACATTTATACAAAACAGACGATAGATGTTCCCGGTGTTATCATTTGGCTCGATAACAAGGAAGGCAAGGTTGATTATAACGCTGCCGGAAGTGCCATGACCGGTACAACTATCAACGTTACAACGCACAGCCCCGAGGGAATCAAAACGGAGTCTTATCCATTGACTGTTGATATGCTCAAGTCTAATGCAGGCTTGACTACAGCTGTTACTGCTGATACAACGTATGACAATCAGACGGTAAAATTCACATATAACGGTACTGAATATGACGTATGCAATGAATACACCTTAAAGGTTGTAGCGCCTTACAAGGCAGATCGCCCCGATTATCCCGACCAGGGCTCGGTGCATACAACAAAAACTCTTGACTCCTCAAAGTACAACTACACAGGCACAGGTGTTTCGCATATTGACCTTACCGTAAGCGGTATTCCCATGAAAAACGGTACGGATATTGTCATTATGCTTGACGTATCAACTTCAATGCATAGTGCTGTTCATACAGATAAGTGTACATCTGTAGAGGATATGAATCTTACAGGTACAGCTGTTAACCACTATACACCGACTTGTAAAGCAAGCGGATGTAAGCCGAGAATCATGCTTGTAATCGATGCCTTGACAAACTTCTTGAATACGGTACGTCAGCCCGATGACCACGGCAAGCTTCCCGATGTCGACATTGCGATAGCATCATTTAACGGTCAGACTTATATTGACTGCGATAATATCCTCGCTCCCTTGACACCTACGTGCTCTGAACACGGAATAGCGTACAACTTCTATGAAGAGGATGACAAATCCAAGACACACGTTCCCTTTGTTGATCTGTCAGATTCTGCGGTTGATGATTTCCTTGCAGGCATTGCATACGATAAGCAGCAAATCAAAATTCCGACAGTCAGCGCAGGCATTACATGTAACCCCGATGCTGAAATAGTCGGTATTCAGAATATGACGACGTTGCACCTGGAGCGCGGTACAAACTATGACCGTGCAATGCAGCTTACTTATGAGCTTTTGACAGCGAAAAAGGCAGAAAATAACGCTAAAGGCGAACAAAGAGAGCAGCTCGTTCTGTTTATGACAGACGGTGCAACGTTCCAGTATAACTACTTTGGCGCAAGAACGTCCTCTGCAGGTCAGCACGGCACTACCTCCGATGCATACAAGAATTCTGCGACCAACCAAGCTAATAACGGTTGGGTAAACAGAGATCCCAACGGTAACTCAAAATGGTCATATGTTATCAGCGGCACGCTTGATAACGTTGAGGGCGAATTCAGCAATACCAATACACTTTGGCACCAAACATTCAAGGGCAATGATCCCAATGGTATAGTTCTTGACGATCAGTGGGAAACTTTTGACAGATATTATAACAGAGACGGTAATCACTGGATGGCAGAAGCTATTAAGGGTGATCCTACAAAATTGTATGATGTAATCCTCCCCGAAAGCGATGCTCCGTATCATATGGAGGAGATTTACGGACTTGGTGCTACCATTCACTCTGTTGCTCTCGCCTTGGCTGAAGAGCACGGAATGACACAAGACCTTTTGTACGGTGTTGTTTCCAGAATGGCATCTGTCAAGGTTGATAAAAACGGTAACACATTGTATGAGGAAGATGGTGCTACTCCCCAGCGTTTGTTCTACGGAAGTGATGACGAAAAGGGTCTTATTGATGCATTTGGTGCGATCATTGACGAGGTTAAATCCGCAGGTAACGCAATTTACGTTGACCAGATGGGTGACGCCTTTGATCTTCAGATGAAGTAAGAATATCAGGTTCAAGGCAAGCCTTATCTACTTTCTCCCGCACCCTCTATAACGATTACCTCTTATCCCTTGTATAAATACTGGGAGGTCGGTACGGTTATTGATGGTGTTTTGGTAACACAGAGCATGGTTGGTAAGCGTAAATCAAACGAAGGTACTTTGATCGGTAAAATCATTTTCAATGACGTAGGTACGCAAGCATATATTGCAAACCCCGATGGTATTACACATGACGGTGTAAATATCCTTGAAAACGGTGTTATAAAGGGAAAGACTGTTTGGTATAATACAAACGAAACTGCCTATACACTCACAGAAGCTGATAATGCGAAAGCTCCGATGTTTAAAGCAAAGGGAATTACAACGCTCGAGCCTGAAACATTCTATTGGATGATCGGTGATATACCAGAGGACGAATATGTACTCGGATATGATGTATACCTCACCGGATCAATGGAGGGTGACGGCCAAGCCCTCGCAGGACAGCATGATACAAACAATTATGCAACCCTTTCCTATACAAACCACCTCGGAAATGATATTGATGTCAGCGTTCCTTCACCGAGGCTTCCTTGGAAGAAAGCATATGTCGGTGTTGGCTTCTACTTCGTAAACGAGCAAGGTCAGCCGCTTGTTAACAAGAAAACAGGTAAGACAGGTTCATTTG
>JAZNEN010000276.1:0-2610 GCA_045588615.1 Eubacteriales bacterium | reverse complement strand
CCTCAAATTCTTCCTCGCCTTTTATTTTTTTGCCCTTGACACCGCTTCCTGTTGCTATAACAACGGTTTTTGCATACAGCTTTTCTTTGTCTGTTTGAAGTGCAAAAACATCCTCAAAATCGATCGATAAAACCTGACCTTTGAAAATTTCAACACCGAGCCTTTCAGCTTGTGCTATTCCTTTTTCGTAAAGTTCCTTGCCCGAAACGGTATCAAAGCCGTAATAATTTTCAATTTTGTCGGTTTTTAAAAGCGATGATCTTTCATCATCAACAACTGCGCACGTAAAGCCTGCGCGCGCTGTATAAACTGCGGCGGTGATTCCCGCAGGACCACCGCCGATTATAATGGAGTCAAATCTCATTTTCTTATCTTTCTCTGAATAAATTTCACAGTTTCAACTATCGGTATTACAAGAACCGCAAGACCGAGTGCGACACCGTATTCAGCGAGGCTTATATGCTCAAAACCGAATGCCGTACTGATACCGGGCAGATAAATTACCGCTGTTGTAAGGATAAACGAAAGCGCCATAGCACCGTAAAGGAACACGTTATGAGTCTTTATAGAGAACACGGATGCCTTAACGGAACGCATATTGAACGAATGGAATATTTCAGCCATCGACATTGTCAAAAACGCCATCGTCATACCGTCAGCGCTTGTTTCAAGCGACCAAACACCCGCTTCCATATAATGTCCTATAAGATATGAAATAACTGTGATGGCTGCAACCATAACACCCTGATAAACAACGTCAATACCGACACCGCCTGAGAAGATACCGTCCTTGGGATTTCTCGGCTTGCGCTTCATAACATCAGCCTCACCCTTTTCCATACCGAGAGCAAGAGCCGGGAAGCAGTCCGTTATAAGGTTTATCCAAAGCAAGTGTATGGGCTTGAGAAGTGTGAATCCGAGAAGTGTTGCGGTAAATATTGCCACGACCTCGCTGAGGTTTGATGAAAGCAAAAACTGAATAGACTTTCTTATGTTATCGTATATTCTTCTTCCCTCTTCAACCGCTGTAACTATTGTTGCAAAGTTATCGTCAGCCAAAACCATATCGGCAACATTCTTTGTAACGTCAGTACCTGTGATACCCATACCGATACCGATATCGGCACTCTTTATCGAAGGTGCATCGTTTACGCCGTCACCGGTCATTGCAGTGATGCAGCCGCGTGCACGCCAAGCATTTACGATCTTGACCTTATGCTCAGGCTGAACACGTGCATAAACAGAATATCTGTCAACTATTTTTGCAAATTCTTCATCGGAATATTCATCAAGCATAGCACCGGTTATCGCCTCGGAAGAGTCGGTGATTATTCCAAGCTCCTTTGCAATTGCCACAGCTGTGCTTATGTGATCCCCTGTTATCATAACCGGTCTGACGCCTGCACCCTTACACTGTAAAATCGCCGCCTTTACCTCGGGACGGACAGGGTCGATCATTCCGTAATGACCGATGAATATCATTTCACATTCATTATTTTCCGTTGAGATATTATCGGGAAGTGCATCGTATGCTCTGTATGCGCCTGAAAGCACACGCAAAGCGGAATCTGCCATGTTTTTATTATCAGCATTAAGTCTTTCGAAAATATCTGATGTCATAGGGATGACATTTTCACCGTCAAGATAATATTTGCAACGCTTCAGTATTTCATCCGGCGCACCCTTTGTAAACTGAATTATCTTGTCACCATCCTTGTGGAATGTTGACATCATTTTCCTGTTGGAGTCAAACGGAAGCTCCGCTACTCTCGGAAGATCATTTTCAACAGTTCCCTTTACAAGTCCAAGCTTATATGCATAATTTACAAGTGCACACTCCGTCGGCTCGCCCGTTGCATTGTTTGTTTCATCAAGCACGGCATCAGAGCAAAGCGACATACATTTTGCAAGAAGCGTTTGGTTCTCCGTTTCTTCTTTAACGACGGTCATTTTATTCTGTGTGAGCGTACCCGTTTTATCGGAGCAGATTATCTGTGTACAGCCGAGTGTTTCAACTGCGGTGAGCTGTCTTATAACAGCGTTTCTCTTTGACATTTTTGTAACGCCCATTGAAAGAACGATCGTTACAACAGTTGCAAGTCCCTCGGGAATTGCGGCAACAGCAAGAGATACAGCAACCATAAATGAGTCCAAAAGAACATCAATCTCTCCGCCCATAAGCTTCTGCCATGCGTTTTCTGTTGTAAAAAAGCCGAATAAGAATATGAATATACTGATACCGATAACAAGATAGGTAAGTATCTTTGAAAGCTCGGCAAGCTTCATCTGCAACGGAGTCTTACCCTCTTTTGCGTTTGTAAGCGCATCCGCGATCTTACCCATTTCGGTGTTCATACCTGTGTCAGTTACAACGGCAATTCCTCGTCCGTATACGACAGTAGAACCCATATATACCATATTTTTTCTGTCACCGAGGGGAACGCTTTTGCCTGACGGCAAAGCTTCAGACATTTTGTTTACAGGCACACTTTCACCCGTGAGAGCTGCTTCCTCAGCCTTGAGGCTGGCAGATTCAATAAGCCTTGCATCCGCAGGAACCGAATCACCGGCTTCAAGTATGATTATGTCGCCCGCATCCTTTGCCACCTG
>JAZNEN010000275.1:0-9566 GCA_045588615.1 Eubacteriales bacterium | reverse complement strand
CACCGTGTTCGGCTGAAATGATATTGACCGCCTCGGTGATGTCTTTTGGAATCTTAAGCGTTTTTGCAAAATCGTTTGTTGTTCCTGCCGGGATATATCCGATAGGTGTATCTATACCGGAGGCGATAACACCGCCGACTGTCTCATTCAGCGTTCCGTCGCCGCCGCAGCAAACTATTATATCGCTTTTTGCTGCATATTCTTTTGCAAGTTCTGTTGCGTGCCCTTGTGCGGATGTGAATTTCACATCCGTGTCATATCCCCGTTCTGTAAGCAACGACACTATACCGAGCGCTTTTTCTTCTGTTCCGAATGTACCTGCGCCCGCTTTTGGGTTTATGATCAAGGTGATATTTTTTTTAGCTTTCAATTTTATCCTCTCGATTGTATTGGTAAAATGCAATTTATTACATAACATTATACATCATAACTAATTTCGTGTCAAGTATCAAGGTGTGTACCGAATGTGAAGAAACGGTGTGTAACAGTATATGCCGCATTTGTGTGTATTATTTCCTCGAAGGATATGTTTTAACAGCCCGAAAATGTTAAAGTGTGAAGAAAAACACATCGTACAAATTAATTTAATGCGTTATTTTTAGTTTTTTTGACAAAACGTCTTGAAAAAAGAAAGCGAATGTATTATAATTACAACGAATAGGTATGTAATATTGATTGCCTGCCGATGTGCAAAACGGTGTTTTACACCCCGATTTGTTTCAACAAAGTTAATTTTTTTGAAAATGAGGAATAAAATTATGAACAAGATCACAGTCATCGGAAGCGGAAGCGTCGGCTCGACGATTTCCTACACACTTGCGGTCATGGGCCTTGCATCTGAGATCGTAATGATCGACATCAACACAGAGAAGGCAATAGGAGAGGCAATGGACATAAGACAGTGTCTGCCTTTCTGTAATCCCTGCACCGTAAACGCAGGCTCATATGCGGATGCGGCAAACTCCGACATCGTTATCATAACGTCGGGCGTTACAAGAAAAGCGGGACAGTCACGTCTTGAGCTTGCACAGACCAACATCGACATTTTAAAGCAGATAATGAAGGACATAACACATGCTGCTCCTGATGCGGTATATTTGATCGTAAGTAACCCCGTTGACGTTCTTACATACGCTTTCTGCAAGCGTTCCGGTATTCCCGAAAGCCGTATCATCGGTTCGGGTACGATACTTGACACGGCACGTCTGCGTGCAAGAATGTCTGAGTTCTATTCCATAAATCAAAACAACACTCACGCATATGTTCTCGGTGAACACGGAGATTCATCATTTGTTCCGTGGTCTCTTGCAAATGTATCAAACGTAAATATTGCAGACTGTCATAACTCTTTCAAGGGCAAAAACGGAAATCTGCTTGAATTTGACTATGCAGATGCAGAAAGATATGTTCAAAAGTCCGGCGGTGAGGTAATTGCACGCAAGGGTGCAACATTTTATGCTGTTTCAACAGCTGTGTGCTATATATGCAAATGTCTGTTAAGCGGTGTTGACACAACAATGACTATCTCAACAATGATGCACGGCGAATACGGCATCGAGGATGTTTGCCTCAGCACTCTCAGCATAGTAGGCAACAAGGGTATACGCAGTAACGTATATCTGCCGCTTAACGATGAGGAGATCGCAAAGCTCCGCCACAGTGCAGATACGCTTAAGGCGATTATAAAATCAACTGTTATTTAATCGGAGGATAGAATGGAATACCGTATCGAACACGACTCCATGGGTGAGGTCAAGGTTCCCGCTGATAAGCTTTGGGCGGCACAGACGCAGAGAAGCCACGAGAATTTTGAAATAGGTGTTGATATAGAAACAATGCCCAGAGAGATCACGTATGCATTCGGCATACTCAAAAAGGCGGCGGCGCAGGCAAACTGTGAGCTTCGCCCAGAAAAAATGACAAAGGAAAAGCTCGATGCCATAAGTGTTGCGTGCGATGAGATAATCGCAGGAAAGCTCAATGACAACTTTCCCCTTGTTGTTTGGCAGACAGGTTCGGGCACTCAGTCCAATATGAATGCAAACGAAGTTATTGCCAACAGAGGAAATCAGATAGCAGGTGCAAAAATACTTCATCCGAATGATGACGTAAACATGAGTCAGTCATCAAACGACACATTCCCCACAGCTATGCACATCGCGGCTGTTAAAGCACTGGAAGATAAGCTTATTCCCGCTGTGGAAACACTCATTGCAACATTCAAAAGACTTGAAGAAGAAAACGAAGGCATCGTTAAAAGCGGAAGAACGCATCTTCAGGATGCAACTCCCATCAAGTTCAGCCAGGAAATAAGCGGCTGGAGAACAAGCCTTGAAAGAGATATCGAGCTGATTAAGCTCGCTGTGAAGCCTCTTTGCGAACTTGCGCTCGGCGGTACTGCCGTCGGCACGGGACTTAACGCACCGAAAGGATTCGGTGAGCTTGTGGCAGAAAAAGTTGCAAACCTTACAGGCAAGCCCTTTGTGACGGCAGGCAACAAATTCCACTCCCTTACATCAAAGGACGAGATGGTATTCGCACACGGTGCAATTAAGGCGCTTGCGTGCGATATGATGAAGATAGCAAATGATGTTCGCTGGCTTGCCAGCGGTCCCCGTGACGGTTTGGGCGAAATATTCATTCCCGAAAACGAACCCGGATCATCAATTATGCCCGGCAAGGTAAACCCCACGCAGTGTGAGGCTGTAACAATGGTTGCAGTTCAGGTAATGGGTAACGATGTTGCAGTCGGTATGGCAGCATCGCAGGGTAACTTTGAGCTTAACGTATTTATGCCCGTTTGTGCATACAATTTCCTGCAGTCCGCAAGACTTATGGCGGAGGCAATAGTTTCGTTTAACAAGAATTGTGCCGTAGGCATAGTTGCTAATAAAGAAAAAATGCACCATAATCTGCACAACTCCTTGATGCTTGTAACTGCACTCAATCCGTATATCGGTTACGAAAATGCGGCAAAGACAGCTAAAAAAGCATTCAAGGATAACATTTCACTTAAGGAAGCGTGCGTACAGCTCGGCTTCTTGACGGCTGAAAAATTCGACGAGGTATTCCACCCCGAACAGATGGTGTGATAAAATAAAATTTCAGGATGTGATATGCGGGCCTCGGTTTTTTCGTAGGTCCGCACGTCCACGCAATCCCAAGAAAGGAATGGGCATATAAATGAAAAAAGTGGCATACTTTCCCGGTTGTACATTGAAAACAAAGGCGAAAGAACTTGACAGATATGCGAGAAAAAGTGCGGAAGCACTCGGCTTTTCTCTTGACGAAATTGAAAATTGGCAGTGCTGCGGCGGTGTTTTCACAACATCGCGCGATGAAATAGCGACAAAGCTTTCTTCTGTCAGAGCACTTTCAGAGGCACAGAAGAAAAATCAGACGCTCATCACGGTCTGTTCTGCCTGCCATAATGTTATAAAGCAGACAAACTATGCGGTACAGACAGATGAAGAGTTTGCCTCGCGCGTAAACAATTACCTCGGCGCGGGCAACGAATACGACGGCAAGACAAAGGTGCTTCATTATCTTGAATACCTCCGCGATGAGGTGGGATTTGATGAAGTAGCGAAGAAAGTCGTAAATCCTCTGACGGGTAAAAAGATAGCGGCATATTATGGCTGTCTTTTGCTCCGTCCGAACAGCGTAATGGCAATGGACGACCCCGAAAATCCCACAATAATCGAGGATCTTATAAAAGCACTCGGCGGTGAGGCTGTTGTGTATCCGTACAGAAACGAGTGTTGCGGCGGCTATATTGCACTTGAAGATGCTGATTCCGCAAAGAAAAAGAGTACATCTGTTGTTTCAAGCGCACAGTCACACGGCGCTGAAATAATCGTCACTGCCTGCCCGCTTTGTAAATACAATCTTGAAAAGAATAATCCCGAAGCGAAGGTCGTATACTTCACAGACCTTTTAGCTGAAGCGCTTGGGGTAAAGGAGGACGGAAATGAGTAAGGAAATGGAAAACCTCAAGTCTGAAATAATCCGTTCAAGCGGTGTAAACCCTAAAAAATGTATGCGTTGCGGAAAATGCACGGGCACATGTCCTGCATTTGATGAGATGGAATACCATCCGCATCAGTTCGTATATATGGTTGAAAGCGGAGATATTGAGCCGCTTATGAATTCAAAATCGCTTTACAAGTGTCTTACGTGCTTTGCGTGTGTTGACAGATGCCCCAGAGGTGTTGAGCCGGCAAAACTCGTCGAAGCAGTACGTCTTTCAGTTATCAGAAAGCAGGGTGCAAATCATCTTAAAGCGGATGATATTCCCGCACTTCTTGATGATGAAATGCCTCAGCAGGCAATCGTAAGTGCACTTCGTAAGTACAGTAAATAAGGAGGAAAGGACAAATGCAAAGAATTGGCGTATTCGTATGTTGGTGCGGCAGTAACATCGCGGGAACAGTCGATGTTGAAAAAGTTTCCGAAGCGTTGAAAAATGAGCCCGGAGTTGTCTTTTCCACCAATTATCAGTATATGTGTTCTCAGGCAGGTCAGGACATAATCAAGGATGCTATTGCCGAGCATAAGCTCACAGGCATCGTTGTTTGCTCCTGCTCACCGAGAATGCACGAGGCAACATTCCGCAAAACAGCGGCAGCGGCAGGTCTTAACTCATATATGGTTGAGATCGCAAATATAAGAGAGCAGTGCTCCTGGGTACATAAGGATATGCAGTCGGGTACTGAGAAGGCTATTATTCTCGGTAAAGCGGCTGTTGCGAAGGTTAATCTCAATGCACCTCTTACACCCGGCGAAAGCCCCGTAACAAAGCGTGCGCTTGTTATCGGCGGCGGTATTGCGGGCATTCAGACAGCGCTTGATATTGCCGAGGCGGGATTCCCCGTTGATATCGTTGAGAAAAAGCCCACCATAGGCGGTAAAATGGCACAGCTCGACAAGACATTCCCGACACTCGACTGCGCGGCGTGTATCCTCACACCGAAAATGGTTGACGTTGCACAGAATGATAAAATAAGAATATTCTCGTATAGTGAAGTTGAGGAAATAGGCGGCTTCGTCGGTAACTTCACGGTTAAAATAAAGAAAAAAGCAAGATATGTAAAAGAGGATGTATGTACGGGTTGCGGTAT
Source organism: Eubacteriales bacterium (assembly GCA_045588615.1). Taxonomy (GTDB): domain Bacteria; phylum Bacillota; class Clostridia; order Oscillospirales; family CAG-272; genus RGIG7213. The sequence continues at coordinate 4,446 of JAZNEN010000275.1, read as the reverse complement.
CTGTACTGAAAAATGTCCTCAGAAGAAGGTTCCCAATGAGTTCAATATGGGAATGGACAACCGCCGTGCGGTATACATTCCGTTTGCTCAGGCAGTTCCGAAGGTTGCGACTATTGACCCTAACTACTGCACGATGCTTAAAACAGGCAAGTGCGGTGTGTGTGCAAAGGTTTGTACCGCAGGTGCTATCGATTACACCCAGAAGGATGAGATAATCGAAGAAAAGTACGGTGCTATCGTTGCCGCAACGGGCTTCAACCCCATCAGTATGGATAAGTTCGATGAATTTGCTTACAATCAGTCCAAGGATGTTATCACATCTCTTGAATTTGAGCGTCTGACAAATGCCGCAGGTCCTACAGCAGGTAAGCTTCTCCGTCCGTCAGACGGAAAGCATCCCCACACGATCGTATTCGTTCAGTGTGTAGGCTCAAGATGTGATGCTTGTGCTGAAAAGGGAAAGGAATACTGCTCAAAGATATGCTGTATGTACACGGCAAAGCACGCAATGCTTACACGTGACAAATATCCCGACACAGATGTGTATGTATTCTATATAGATGTACGTACACCCGGTAAGGCGTTTGACGAATTTTACCGCCGTGCCGTTGAAGAATACGGTGTGCATTACATCAAGGGTATGGTAGGTAAGGTATCTCCCGAGGGCGATAAGCTCATGGTAAGGGCATCCGACTTACTTGCAAACAAACAGCTCAATATTGCAGCTGACCTTGTGGTGCTTGCCGCGGCTATTGAACCCGACAAGTCCGCACGTCCTCTTGCTACAATGCTTACTGCAAGTATGGACACAAACGACTTCTTTACAGAAGCGCATCCCAAGCTCCGTCCCGTAGAAAGCCCGACAGCGGGTGTGTTCCTGTCCGGTACTTGCCAGGGACCGAAGGACATTCCCGAAACAGTTTCACAGGCAAGTGCGGCGGCGGCAAAGGTTATAGGACTTCTTGCCAAGGATAAGCTTATGGGTAACCCCTGTGTTGCACAGTCTAATGAGCTTATGTGTAACGGCTGTTCCTCTTGTGAAAGAGTATGTCCTTACGGTGCTATCACTTACGTTGATAAAGAATTCCGTATGCCCGACAGAACCGTTGCGATAAGACGTGTTGCAACTGTTAACGAGGCTGTTTGCCAGGGATGCGGTGCTTGTACTGTTGCGTGTCCGTCAGGTGCTATGGACCTTAAGGGCTTTGCAACTTCACAGATCATTGCGGAGGTGGATGCGATATGCAAATAAACAACGAATTCAAACCGAAGATCGTGGCTTTCTGCTGTAATTGGTGCTCCTATGCGGGTGCTGACTTGGCAGGAAACAACAGACTTGCGTACCCCGAATGTGTGAATATCATCAGAGTACCCTGTTCTTGCCGTGTAAATCCCATATTCATCCTCCGTGCCTTCCAGAGAGGCGCTGACGGTGTTATAATATGCGGATGCCACCCCGGCGACTGCCACTACACATCGGGTAACTATTATACAAGAAGAAGAATGGCTTTGCTGTTTTCTATGCTCAATTACCTCGGTATCGAAAAAGAGCGTATCCGTCTTGAATGGGTATCCGCCGCCGAGGGTGCAAAGTTTGCCGCAACGATGAACGAATTTACCGAAGCGGTAACAGCGCTTGGCGAAAACAAGAGATTGGAGGATTTACGATGCAAAAAATAACGTGTGAATCACTGATTGAAAAAGCCTGCGAACTTATTGAAAACGGCACTGTAAACCGTGTTATCGGTTGGAAGAAGGGTGAGTTTGATTATGACCTTACTCCCGCCGTATTCGCAACTGCTGATGAAATAAAGAAAAACTTTATATATAACGATTTTTCGGGTGCAAATTTCTCAAAATATCTTATAAAGGAAACAAGAAAAGGCGAGGGCAAGGTTCTCGTATTCCTCAAGCCCTGCGACACGTACAGCTTCAACCAGCTTTTGACAGAGCACCGCTTTGACAGAGAAAAGGTATACGCTGTAGGCATCCCCTGCGAGGGAATGGCTGATATTGCAAAGGTTAAGGCTACAGTCGGCGACGGTATACTCAAAATAACATCTGAAGGTGATGAGCTTATCGTTGAAAATCTTTACGGAGAGGTCAACAAGGTTAAATTTGCCGACGTTCTTGCTGAAAGATGTGTAAACTGTAAGAGCAAGAAGCACACAGCTTATGATGAACTTATGGGTGAGGACGGCGACATCCTTGACAATAACAGATTTGACGAGGTTGAAAGGCTTGAAAATATGACAGAAGACGAAAGATTTGCTTTCTGGCAGAACGAGCTTTCACGCTGTATCAGATGTAACGCCTGCCGTGACGTATGTCCCGCTTGTACTTGCGAAAAATGTGTATTTGACAACCCCAAGTCGGGTGTTGAAAATAAGGCGATAGCGGACAGCTTTGAAGAAAAAATGTTCCATATCATCCGTGCATTCCACGTTGCGGGCAGATGTACCGACTGCGGAGAATGTTCACGCGTATGTCCGCAGAACATACCGCTTCACTTGCTGAACAGAAAGTTTATAAAGGATATCAACAGTTTTTACGGTGATTATCAGGCAGGAGAGGTCGAAGGAAGCCGTGCTCCGCTTGTAAATTACACAACTGAAGATATCGAACCCAATGATGCCGTTAAGAGGGAGGAATGAAAATGCGTAAATGTTCATTGAATTCACTTAATGCGGTTTTTGAAAAGATTGCAAACGATTCGGCTCTTTATATGCCCGTTGACGGCGATAAAGGTGCAGATTATAAAAAATGGGAGATGGGCGACGAATTAAGCTCAGCCCTTAACACAAACAGAAGCGCCAAGGACTTCTTCTTCCCCCAGACCGAAAACCTTATGGAATTTAAGGTATCCGGTAAGGAAATTGAAGTTATCGATACAAGAGATGAAAAGGAAGATTTTGTTGTATTCGGTGTCAGAGCGTGCGATGCAAAGAGCTTTGATATTCTCGATACAGTATTCCTTTCGGAGCCCTGTGACAGCTACTACGCAAACAGACGTGAACATGCAACGATAGTAACTCTTGCCTGCACAAGACCGTCTGAAACCTGCTTCTGTAACGTATTCGGCATAGATGCATCAAACCCTTCGGGTGACGTTACGTGCTGGAAAACAGCAGATGATATGTATTTTGAAGCAAACAACGAAAAGGGTAAGGCGTTCATTGAAAAAATCGCAGCCCTTACAGAGGAGTGTGACAGCAAGGCTGTTGAGGAGCAGAAAGCAAAAACAAAGGAAATACTTAAGAAGCTTCCTTTGGCAGATCTTAAAACAGAAAAATTCGGAAAAGACAAGACTGCTGAATTTTTTGATGCACCCCAGTGGCGTGAGCTTTCGACGTCCTGCCTCGGATGCGGTACGTGTACATACGTTTGCCCCACGTGTCAGTGTTATGACATAAAGGACTACGATACAGGACACGGTGTTATCCGTTTCCGTTGTTGGGATTCGTGTATGTATTCAGAATTTACAAGAATGGCACACGGTAACAACAGACTTTCGCAGCTTGAGCGCTTCCGTCAGAGATTTATGCACAAGCTTGTGTATTATCCGACAAACAACGACGGTGTATTCGGTTGTGTCGGCTGCGGAAGATGTCTTGCAAAGTGCCCGATTTCGATGAATATAGTTAAGGTAATGAAAGCGTTGGGAGGTAATGACGGTGAATAACAGAAGTGAAGTTCTTATCCCCAAGGTGGGTGTCATAACTGATATAAGGATTGACACACCCGATGTAAAAACATTCCGTGTCGTAACACCTGACGGCAAGAAGGCGTTTGACCATATGCCCGGTCAGTGTGCGATGCTTTCCATTCCTGCTGTCGGCGAGGCGATGTTCTCAATAACATCATCTCCCACAAATACGGAGTATATGGAATTTTCTATCAAAAAGTGCGGATGCGTTACAGAGTGGCTGCATCAGGCACAGGTAGGTCAGCAGATAACCATAAGAGGACCTTACGGCAAGCCCTTCCCCGTAAATGAAGTATTTGAAGGCAAGGACCTTCTGTTCGTTGCGGGCGGTATCGGTCTTGCACCGCTTCGTTCCGTAATCAATTACTGCAGACATTACAGAGATAAGTACGGCAAGATCGATATAGTTTACGGCTCAAGAAGCAAGGAAGACCTTGTTGACTATGCTGAGATCATCACAGAATGGATGGAAGAAGACGGTATCAATGTACATCTTACAATAGACCGTGAACAGGAAGGCTGGGACGGTCACGTCGGATTTGTACCGAACTACGTAAAAGAGCTCAATTTTGATACAAACAAAACTGTCATCATCTGCGGTCCTCCTATAATGATCAAGTTTACACTTGAAGGACTGATGTCTTTGGGATATGACAAGACTCAGGTCTACACAACGATGGAGCTTCGTATGAAATGCGGTGTCGGCAAATGCGGCAGATGTAATATAGGTTCAAAGTACG
>JAZNEN010000274.1:0-1721 GCA_045588615.1 Eubacteriales bacterium | reverse complement strand
TGTTTGATGATGACGGATATAACGGAATAGTTGTGGTAACTACCGAGCTTAAACAGTTTGTAGTATCCGAAAATAAAATATGCGCAGAGTGCGGTGCGCCTCTTTATGCGATTTGTACTGCTGCTTGCAATGCATCACTTTCGGGATTGCAGTTTGCTTACGGCATCCCGGGTACTGTGGGCGGCGCTGTGTTTATGAATGCCGGTGCTTATGACGGCGAAATAAAGGACTGTATTGTAGATGTAACTTGCTTTGATCCGCAAACGTCAAAGTTCATAACACTTACAAAAGAGGAATGTGATTTTTCATACAGACATTCTGCATTTGAAGATAACGGTCTTATTATAATATGGGCTAACTTTGTCCTTTCACACGGTGATAAAGACGAAATAAAGCGGGAAATGAGCGAGATAATTCAAAAAAGACGTGATAAGCAACCGCTTAATTATCCGAGCGCAGGTTCAGCATTCAAGCGTTATCCCGGCAGATATACCGCTAAAATGATAGATGATGCAGGTCTGAAAGGCTTTTCTGTCGGCGGTGCGCAGATATCTGAAAAACACGCAGGATTCATAATAAACAAAGATAAGGCGACTTGTCGTGATATAAAAGAGCTTGTTAATACGGTAAAGTCAGTTATAAAGGATAAAGAAGGAATCGATATCGAGTCTGAGATTCGGTTCATTAAATAGGTGAAAAATGTCTTTTTCAAGCGAAACAAAAACAGCTTTATGTAATTCGGAAGTTAACAAGAGCTGTTGTAAACGTGCGCTCCTTTCGGGGATGCTTGCGTTTTCAAATGTATTCCAATGGGATAAATTAAAGCTTATAACGGAAAATAAAGACACGGCAGAACTTTATGTACGTCTTTTGAATGAGCTTTATAACATAGAAACAAACGAATATATAACGGAAAAGCATACATCTGATGACGGTGAAAAAACCGCTTACAAGAGTTATAAGATAACAGCAGTTTCCGCAAGAAGATTACAACCCTTACGTGAACTTGTTCCCGAAGGTGCGGCATCATGCTACAGAATCAATGAAAACATATTCAAATGTGAAAATTGCCGCCGTATGTTTACAAGAGGTGCTTTTCTTGTTTCCGGAACAGTATCGGATCCGAAATCGTCATATCATCTTGAGATATCAACACCGTATATCAATCTTACAAAGGACATGATGAAGGTTTTGGATGATATTGGCTCATCTCCGCGCTCTACAGTAAGAAAATCAAGCAATGTTATATATTACAAGGACAGTGAACAGATAGTAGACTTTTTAAATGCAATAGGAGCAACAACCGCGGCTTTTGAGGTTATAAACAGCAAAATAATGAAAGAATACAGAAATAACGCAAACCGCCGTGTTAATTTTGAAACGGCGAATATAGAAAAGACTGTGAATGCCTGTAACGAAATCAATAATCTTATAAAGCTTATCATTGATTCTGGGGATATAAACGAGCTTGATTCCGAGCTTCAGAAAACGGCTCACGCACGGTTTGATAACCCGGGGCTCAGCCTTTCGGAACTTGCCGCAATATTTGACCCGCCTATTTCCAAATCGGGGCTTTCGCACCGACTTCGCAAGATAACCGCTTTTGCAAATGAAAGGATGAAAAAATAATTGGGATTCGTACACCTTCACAATCACAGTGAGTATAGCTTACTTGACGGTGCGTGCCGTGTTTCTGATATGGCAAAGCAGGCAAAGAAGCT
>JAZNEN010000273.1:0-16867 GCA_045588615.1 Eubacteriales bacterium | reverse complement strand
AGGGCGTCGGACAAAAGAAAGCCGAAAAGATATTTGAAAAATTTGAAACGCTTGAAGCACTTAAAGTGGCAAGTGTCGAACAAATCGAAGAAGTAAACGGCATCAACCGCACAACAGCCGAAGCGATATATGCATTTTTACACGAGGATAACAAAAAATGAAGACATTCGACACATTAAACCCCGTGACGGTTTTTGTTTTTTATGCTTTTGCAATAGGCGTCCCCATGTTCACGCTTGACCCTGTAATTGCCGCCACTTCCCTTATCTTCGGTGTTGTCTTTGATGTTGTATCATCGGGAAAATTCGGCAAAAAATATATGTTTGTTTTCGTTTTACTTACCGTTTTTTCGCTTATAAATCCCATCTTCAACCAAAAAGGTACAACTGCGCTTTTTTTCATAAATGATATTCCGATAACACTTGAATCACTATTTTACGGAATCGTTTCATCATGCGCCATCTCAGCTGTTATAGTGTGGTTTTTCACATTTTCAAGCATAATGACAAGCGACAAAATAATGTATCTTTTCGGAAGAATATCACCAAAAGCGGCCCTTGTTATATCAATGACGCTGCGTTTTGTTCCGCTTTATTTAAAGAATTATACAGAAACGGAAAATGCCCTCAAATGTCTGGGGCTTTATAAAACAGATACATTTATCGGTGTTTTGCGTTTAAAATCACGTGCCTTTTCATCCCTTTTAACGCGCTGTACCGAGGACGGAATAATCACCGCCGACAGTATGGAGGTGCGCGGATACGGGAAAGGCAAAAGAACATTTTTTTCACTTTTCAAATTTAAAAACCTTGACGCTTTGCTGTGTGCGGTCTTTACGGTTCTGGGCATAATTTCTTTCATTTTTACCCAAGATATGCAGTTTTATCCCATTTTGCCGGCAGGGAGCGTGCTTTATGCAAACACAATCGGTTATATATCTTACGGTATTTTGATAATGATACCGACGTTTATAAAGATCACGGAGGGTATAAGATGGAAATTATTACTGTCGAAAATTTAAAATTCACATACCCTCAGGGAGAAAAACCGACACTTGACGGTGTTTCGCTTTCCGTAAACAGGGGCGAATTTGTCCTTTTGTGCGGTGAGGTAGGCGGCGGAAAATCCACGCTTTTGCGCACACTTATTCCCGAGATCCGTCCTTTGGGGGAGAGTTCGGGAAAAGCACATATAAAAGATGAGATCACATACGGATATATCTGTCAAAACCCTGAAGAACAGATCGTGACAGACAAAGTCTATCATGAGATCGCATTCACGCTTGAAAATCTTGGATATGATACATCAACTATCAAACGACGCACGGCGGAGGTATCGTCATATTTCGGACTTGACGGTATACTTTTCGATGACTGTGCATCGCTTTCGGGCGGACAGAAGCAAATACTTAATCTTGCATCCGCTATGGCGCAAAATCCCGATGTGCTTATACTCGATGAGCCGACATCAAGGCTTGATCCCGTATCGCGCGAAAAATTCTTCTCGGTCTTAACAAAACTTAACAATGACTTTGACACGACTGTTATCATTGCAGAGCATAATATTGAAGACATCCTCCCTGCAGCATCAAAAATCTGCATAATGGACGGGGGCAAGATCATATTTGACGGGTGCGGTAATGAGGCATTTGAAGCATTGTCAAAATATAAGCCCTTGCAGAACGCCGTGCCCGTTTCTTTAAGACTTTACGGCGCATTTGACATAAAATGTCCTCCTCCGATTACCATAAAAGAAGGACGGAATTATATAAAAGAGCATTTTGAAAAAAGTGATAAAAAAATAACCCGCACAGAAGTTAAACGTACAAGCAAGGCACTTGAAGCTGAGGGTGTATATTTCCGTTACTCTAAAAATTCAAAGGATATACTATCAGATTTTTCGCTTACCGTTTACGAGGGGGAGATTTTGTTTCTTCTCGGTGCAAACGCTTCGGGAAAATCAACCGCACTCGGTGTTCTTTCGGGTGTATACAAGCCGTATTCGGGAAAAATAAAGATATTCGGCAAAAAAATGAAGGAATATGGCGGCAGTGTTTATGATACATTAACCTATCTTCCGCAAAATCCACGCTGTATCTTTACATATGACACCGTAAAAAAAGAGCTTGATGAGGTTGACTTTACCCCATCTGACTTTCCGTATGATTTTACACCGATAATGAATATGCATCCGTATGATATATCGGGCGGTCAGGCACAGCTTTTGGCACTTGCAAAGGCTGTATCAGGTAAAAAGCGCATTGTTTTGCTTGATGAGCCGACAAGCTCGCTCGATTCATATATGACGCACGAAGTCATAAACGTAATAAAATCCCTCCAAAAAGAAGGTGTGACATTTGTAATCGTCAGTCACGACCTTGACTTTGCGGCGGAATGTGCTGACAGATGTGCCCTTTTATTTACAGGTGCGGCAGGTACACCTGAGCACCCGAATAAGTTTTTCGCAGAAGGTACATTTTATTCCACCAAGATAAATTTGCTTACACGCGGAATATATAAAAATGCTGTGACGTTTGACGATGCCGTAATGCTTATGGGGGAAAACAAACGTGCAAAATAAATTGTTGTCAGCTTTGAAATTTGTAATAGTATTTCTTGTCATCCCTTCGGTAATCGTTTCGGGATTATTTCTTTTCAAAGAAAAGCACCATATTTATATAATAACAGCAGTAAGCATTTTAACACTCTTGCTTTTTTTCGCAAGCTTTGAAAAGAAAAAAATAACAACACGCAGGCTTGTGCTGTGTGCTGTTATGACGTGCTTATCCGTCATCGGCAGATTTATTCCGTTTTTAAAACCGACTGCCGCACTGACAGTTATCTCATCCCTTTATCTCGGTCCGGAATCGGGTTTTATGATAGGTGCGATGTCAGCACTTATTTCAAACTTTTATTTCGGTCACGGACCGTGGACTCCTCATCAGATGTTTGCATGGGGAGTTATAGGCTTTATTTCGGGGCTTTTATGTAAGCCGCTTGAAAAAAGCCGTGTGTTTTTACTTATACACGGCGGTCTTTCCGGGATATTATATTCCCTGATACTCGACGTATGGACGGTGCTTTGGTACAACGGCGAATTTAATTTGACTTTATACAAAGCCGCCATTATAACCTCCGCACCGCACACGCTTCTTTATACCGTATCAAATGTTGTTTTTCTGTTTTTGCTTTATCCGTCGTTTTCCTCAAGACTGAAACGTATAAAGATAAAATACGGAATTTAATTAAATATGATCACATCCGTCAAACGGGTACAGCTTGCCTTTTTGCAAATCCTTTGCATTTATGGTATATACTGTGCCCTTTTTTCTTACCGTCAAGGTAAAATCTTCAAAACCACGGCAAAAATTCGGGGATAAAGTAAAACCGCTTTCCGTTTCTTTATATCCCAAAAGCTCTTCAAGCACGGCTGTAAAATACCAGCTTGCGGCTCCCGTATACCAGCTCCATCCGCATCTTGCGGGAGTATATTCATTTTTGTATACATCCCCTGCAAATACATAAGGCTCACCCTTGTATCTTTTGAATATTTCATCATCCTCACATCTGACAAGCGGATTTATACTGCGCAGTATTTCAAACCCACGTTCCGGCATATTCCCTCTGAAAAAGCCGATAGCGCCCCACACAGCCCCATGTGTATACTGTCCGCCGTTTTCACGTATGCCATCGGGATAATCGCAAATATATCCAATATACTTTGAGTCCTCATTAAAAGGCGGTGCAAACAGCAAAAGCTGTTTGTTTTTTTCATCATACAGTCTTTCCCAAACGGTACTAAGCGCACTTTCCACTCTTTTTTCATCCGCCCCGTTTATTGCGGCAAATGCCTGCGGAAGAACGTCAATATCACATCCGCCTCCGTCGCCTATCACAGTACCGTCACGGTATGTTCCTCTTATATAATATTTTCCGTTGAATGCGAATTTTTCTGTGTTTTCATAAAGAACTCTTGCTTTTTCACGGTATTTTTTCTCCCCCTCGCTATCACCGCTTATTTCTGCAAGATACGCCATATCAAGAAGCACGCCGTATAAAAACCACGCAAGCCATACGCTTTCGCCGCCGTTTTCATTCATTCCGTCATTCCAGTCGCCTGAACCGAAAAGCGGCAGTCCGTTTTTGCCGTATCGTACACATTCAAGCGCACGGACACAGTGCATATAAAGACTTTCTTTTATATCGGAGCGTGTAAGCGTTTCATATCTGTCACGCTCTCCGTCTTTAAGCGGCGGAGATTTTATATATGTGACAGGGGTAAAAAGCACCGAATCGTCCCCTGTCAAGCGCACATATCTTGCACAAACATAAATAAGCCACAGCATATCGTCGGAGCATCTTGTGCGTATTCCCTTCTCCGCTTGCCCTGTATGCCACCAATGGGTAACGTCGCCCTCCTCATACTGATGCGAAGCACATTTCAGTATATGTTCACGTGCTGTTTCGGGCGATGAATACATCACCGATACCATATCCTGAAGCTGGTCGCGGAAGCCGTATGCACCGCCGTTTTGATAGAAGCCGCACCTTGCATACACACGGCAGTAAAGTGCCTGATATTTTGCAAACTTATTAAAAATAAGGTCGAAATTTTTGTCTTTCGTTGAAAGCTCATACACATTTAAATACTGTTCGAGTATTTCTTTGTACTTTTTTTGCGCATCGCTATACAAAACATACTTTTCCTTACTCGTACCCAAGGAAAAGTGTACGATACCCGATGCATGAGGGTGAAGCTTTACGGGACATCTGACACATCCGCTTAAGCCGTCAAAAGATGTTATTTTTCCCTCAGGCGAATAAAGAACACATTCCTTCACCTCGCCTCCGTATGTGTTTATTACTTTTAGTGTTTTTTCATCCCGTCTTGCAAAAAGCCTGCCTGTTTTTTTCTGCGATTCACCTAAAACAAAATCGGCTTTATATGAAACCTCACACGATATTTTTGATTCACCGTGGTTTGTAAGAGTAACCTTTACAAGCTTTTGAGCCCTATTTTCATCACACGTGACATAAACGCAGTAATAAACACCCGATATGCATCCCCTATACTGTGCTTCCGAAAATCCAAATACGGTTTTTTCAGCCCACTCTGTAAGGCTGTACAGCTTTCCGTTAAGCTCCAAAAAAACCTCCTCACAGTTCATATTAAGAATGTCGTTTTCAAATCGAGTTAATTTCCCCATTCTGGAATTTTCATACCAAGTAAATCCCAAGGAATTTTGTGTTACAAGCGTGCCGAAATTCTCACTTGCATATATAAAGCTCCACGGCAAGACAGCTTTGCCGTTTGTTATCTCAACACCGTCACAGCTTACATTATACGACCTTTCATTATTGAATACGGCAGGTACTGTTTCACCCGGCAGAACACTTTTTATTTCCCTTGCGGGATAAAATGACATATCGGAAAACAGCAATCTTTCTTCTTCTGTACTGCACATTACCGCAAATATACCGCCGCGCCGTCCCACAAGAGGCAAAACACCTGCCATTTTGAATATTTCAAAGAGTCTTTTTTTGACACTCCTGTTGTATTTATCCTCATCCTTATAAAGTATGACTGTGTCGAATCTATGCCCTTTTATAAGCATCGTGCGGTGTGTATAAAGTGCTTTCAGCAGCTTTTCGGGAGGGGTTTTCAGCATTACCTCATCCGTCATATCGAGCGTTAAAACAGGAAGATCTCCCGATATTCCGTATTTCCAAAGCGTGCTTATATCAAGATGTGACCTTGTTTTTCTTACACTTTCAAAGCTGCTACGGCACAAAAGTGCAGAAACAATATCCTCATCGGAATAGGTGCTGTGAAACACAGAGGAATATAATTTTCTTATTCCGTTTTTGTTTTTCTCCGTCAAGCCGTTTGTGGAAATAACATTACGTATATCGTTTAAAACACTTCCCTCATTCTTGCCTGTTGCAAATAAAAGTCTTATATGCTCTTTCTGCACTTTGATAAGCACAAACGGTGTAACGGGACATACATATTCTGTATTCATCAAAGAAGATTGAAGTGTATCAAGCATATATTTTTCGCCGTCGTACGGTAAAATTTTATCGGCAGACACCTCGTATTCAAAAGGGATTATACCGTTTTCATCACACACGGTCACAGAGGTGTAAAACGGGCGTTTTCCCTGTCTTTTCAATACCAGCACACCGTCACACATTTTAGCCGTTATAAACAGTCTGCTATAGCTTTTGTGTGCATTATACTCACGCTGTGTAGCACACACGGGAGAAAATGAAATAAGGCCCTCTCTATCTTCATCAAACGCACATTCCGCACAAAAAACATTGGCTTCATCAGATACAGTCAGTTTGGCACTTGATATATATTTCTCCCCGTCAAAAGAAGAAAACTCCCCGACGGTGCCGTCACATATACCTTTGTTTTCACCTAAAAGATTATAGAATTTTCCGTTTTTGTAAGCATCTATTTTAAGTTTACCGAAGCCGTCATCCCACAGCATAATGTCGCCGTAGTATAAGGACACAGCACCTTTCTTTGTTATGTCACAACGGAGAATTGAATTTGATATAACACCAGACTGCGGTGTTTTACTCTCGTACGTGTTTCTGTATGTGGGAAGCGTCGGCTTTTCGTATATTTTATGCGATCTGTACGGGGCAGTATCTGTCGGTATTTTTTCGGACAAAAGGCATAAAGATGACCTTACATAGTCATCATTTGTGAATCTCTTAACGAAAATATTGTCAAACACAAAGTTTGCACACGCAATAATGCTCATTCCTATATGGTGTGCCATAAAGCATTTTATTACAGCATATCCGTCACCGACACGGCTTTTTGTAAAATCAACAGCTTCATAAAATCCGTATACGCCGTAAGCGTTGTATTTTTTGAGCGTTTCGAGATTCAAAAGCGGCATCCTACCCATACAGAGCATCAAAAATGATGAATAAGGACTTACGACAAGATCGTCCGAAAGTCCCGTTTTAAGTCCCAATGACGGAACACCGTGCGCTTTATACTGATAATTCATTTCCGAATCAAATTCAAAATAACAGGATTCGGATATACCGTAAACCTCTTCTCCTCCCTTTGATGAAGCCTTATATGCAATTTGTGAAAGGTATGCAAATTCAAGTGCTTCGTAAAGAAGCGAGTTTTCGGGTGTAGGCATAAACAACGGCGGCATAAAATATTCAAACGCAGTACCGCCCCACGATGCAAGTCCGATATGTCCTGACTTATTTATCAGCGTTCTTGAAGTGCTGCTTAAAACTCCGGGGCTTGTCATTCCTTTTGCAGTTGCATAGTAGTCGGCGCTTCTTGCCTCGCTCATATAAATATCATAATTATTCTGCTTTGTAACACCGCTGTTTTCATCAAGCCCGATATAAAACATATTTCGGCTTTCATCGAACATACATGAAAGATCCGTTTCTTCTATCAGTTTTTCGACAGCAGACAATAAAGGAAGCATTTCGGGAAGTTCTTTTATTCCCTCTTTTAAGCACACAAGACAGCACAGAAAATTTCCGCTGTCAACGAAAGATATAAATCCGTCAAGGGTGTTGAGCGTTTGTGTATCGTACCAATTGTATAGATTCCCTTTGTATTTTTTCAGCTTTTTAACCGTGTTTAATGTTTTTTCGCATCTTTCATACAGTTCTTTTCCGTCAATTATTCCAAAATCATATACAGCAAGAAGCGTCACAAGATAAAGTCCTATATTGGTAGGAGATGTTCTCTCGGCAATATTTACACCCGAAACAAATGACACATTATCGGGAGGTAAAAATCCGCTTTTTTCATTTACATTATCGGAAAAGTACCGCCACATATCGTGGACATAAGCTGAAACTTTCTTTTTGTCTTCCTCCTTCACCGTCTTTTTTACACTTTTTCTTTTATTTGCCAGTGCATACATCGCAAACGGGTATAAGATGAATAAAATACCGGATGACCTGTAAATTCCGAAAGGAACAAATAAAAACAAAATACCCGTAACAAGTGAAAACCATCCCCATAAGCAGTATTTTACAATACCTCCTGCAGATATTTTCTCTGCCCCTGTAGCACTTATCCATTCGAGTAAATTTTTACCGCTTATTTTATATCTCCACGCAGCGGTGCTGACAGCACGGAATGAGGTGTATGCACCGTGCGCAAGTGAAGATATACGGCTTAAAAAGCTGAGAAAGCCATACCAGAACGAAGAAAGCGTAAAAGAATAAAATTTACGTCTAACCCCGAATGCACCTGACGCGGTACGTTTAAACGATGACACAATAAACGGAATTATAATATAGAAAATCGAAAATACAGCGGCGCCGACACAAATATGTCGGTCGAAAAATACACCTGATATCATTGTTAAAAGTGTAAAAAGCGGTGTCATATCACTTCTTACATTGTCATAAAGCTTATATTTATCAAGTGAGGTGAGGGGATTTTTCACCCTGTACTTTTTGTGCTTTATATATTTTCCCGAAAAAGCCAACAGAGTCTGTATATCACCTCTTATCCACCTGTTTTGACGTTTGTAATAAGAAACGGCATTTGACGGGGTGCTGTCATATAATGTCATATCAGGTATCATACCCGAATTGAGTAAACAACCCTCGGGGATATCGTGCGACAGTATTTTCTCTTCGGGAAACATTCCTTCGACCGCTTTACAAAAAACAGATGTATTTATTATCCCCTTACCGCAAAATATCCCCTGCTTGAATATTTCCTCATATATATCAAACCTTGCATATCTGTATATCTGAACACCAACACCGCCACTTGTCAAAAGCGAAAAGCTGTTTTTAAGCGATGACTCAAGTGAGGTTTCAACACTCGGCTGTAATATACCGTGACCGCTTATTACCCTGTGCTTTTCATCATCATATACAGGGATATTTGCAGGATGCTCTGCTGTACAGATCATTCGTTCAGCTTCACCCGGAGGAAGCAATGTATCACTGTCAAGTGTTATAAGATATTTTGTATCATAAAGTGCCCTCTCACCGTCGGATGAAAAAGTAATTATCTTGCTTTGTTTACCGCATAGCAGCTTACAAAGCTCACCCACTGCCCCCCTTTTTCTTTCGGGTGCCGTAAACTTTCCCTCGCTCGCTGAATATTCACGCTCACGGTAGAAAAAATAGAAAACATTACCGTATTTTTCGTTCAGCCGTTCCGTTTCCTTTTTCGCAAAATTCAAAATCTTATCATCGTTTTCACACGTGGGTGCATCGCTGTCGGGCAAGTCCGCTAAGATTCCGAAGATTAAATTTTTCCGCCTGTTTGAAATATAATACCTTTCCAATTTTGAAAAAAGCTCACTGTCCTCGCATCCCAAAAGCGAGGTTATAACGACTGCACATTTGACATTATCGGAGATCTCTTCTCTTTTTATGCTCGGCTTTGAAAACGGTACAAACAGCTTTGAATACGAATAATTCACAAGATATACAGAACATTCGTAAATAGGGAAAAGACATAAAGCATACGGAATAAGTGCGTATAATGAGAACGGAATCAAAATAAGACAATACAGCGTCAAAGCAAAAAACAAAAACACCGTTAAAATTATCGGAAAATAAATTCCTCTTGCAACGGGATGAGGATCTTTTAAAAGCAGTTCCGTAATGTCACAGCCAGACAAGCTTTTCAATACTTCATACGGCGGCATTTTCTTTTTACTTGCGTATTTTTCCAAATAATAACGGTACTGTGCTTTTGTTTTTTCATCGCTTATATTATAGTCACGGTATTTCAAAAGAAGCTTTTCAGTCCTACTTAAAGAAACAAAAAAGCGCTTATAGTCAAAAAACTCTCCTTTCCGCATAAACGATATTACCTTGCCGTCAAGCGCGTTTTCCTGCCCTTGTCGGCATATTTCAAAAAGCTCACGCACGCAGGCATATATTATTAGAACATAAAGATTTTTCAGCTCCCCGTCGGAAAGACCCATATGTCTTATTTCCGCATAAAATTCCCCCTCGGTTATACTGTACTCATATCTTTTCAGAAGGGATGAAATATTTTTTATATGGTAAACGGGGGGAAAAAAAGCACTCTTGGTTTCTTTTTCTGCATACCTTATCTTCTCGTTTATAAAATAATAGTTATTTGATATTTCATCGCTGAATGAGCAGTTTTCCCTTATAAAACGATTCCACTTTTTAAGTTTTTTATAAAGTGCTTTTTTCATATTCTGCGGTCCTTCTTTCATTTCAATAAAAGAATTATTTCCCATATGTTATTTTTTATGCAGATACCAAAGTGCGACAAAAAAAACACCCGCTTGGGTATACAATTGATTTAAAGGAAGTGATTAAAATGAAAACTACCGTTTTCGGTGACATACTGTTTATAATTAATTTTTCAATGGATTTTCTGTCCTTGTACATAAGCGGAAAAATTCTTCACCTTGATATGAACAAGAGAAGTTTGCTGTTATCCTCCGCCATAGGAGGTGTATACGGCGTTGTATCTTTGTTTATTAAAGGAGCCTTACCGTCAGCGGTTCTGAATATTGCCGTATATCTTCTTATGTGCTTTGCCGCATACAAAAATATCGTTTTGTCACAGTATATAAAGCTGTGCGTGCTTTTTTATTCCGTTTCCCTTTTAATGGGCGGAGCAGTTACGGCATCGTATTCTTTTATCGACAGTCTGATGGCGGATATGTGGGGAAGCGGGACAATTACACAAGCAAAGAAAGTACCGTTCTTTCTTTTTGTTATAATTGTTGTTCTGGGCGGTGTAACAGCTTATGTAACAGGTAAAATATTTGCAAAAAGTACAGATGTAAAAGATGCTTATTTAACAGTTGTATTTGAAGAAAAAAGAGTTGATATGCATGTACTTATTGACAGCGGAAATCTTTTACACGAACCTTTAAGCGGCGCACCCGTCATTTTAATAAAAAATGATAAATTCAAAAAACTTACAGGATGTACGGCAAAAACGATTTTACAAAACGAAAAATTGCTTTTGAAAACACGTTTTATACCTGCACATTCGGCAGGCGGCGATGCGATGTTTTACGGAATTTTGCCCGACAAAGTTTTAATAGGTACAAAAAATGAAAAAGTACCGATGACAGCCGTTATTGCCGTATGTGACAGCGCGGATTTTGCAGAATTTGACGGAGTAATTCCGCTTTGCCTTTACGAAATAAAAAACTGATTTAAAAACAAAGAGAGGGAATATTATGAAGCTTACACAGTTCATCAAAAAAATTTTTGCAATACATACCGACGGCAATGCAGTATTTTATATAAACGGCGCGCAGACCCTGCCGCCGCCTCTTTCACCCGAAGAGGAGTCTGAAATCGTACTTCGGCTTCCCGATGATGCGGATGCAAAAAAGATCCTTGTTGAAAGAAATCTGCGCCTTGTGGTTTATATTGCAAAAAAGTTTGAAAATACAGGAATAGGTATTGAGGATCTTATATCTATAGGCACGATAGGGCTTATAAAGTCGATAAACACATATAAGCCTGACAAAAACATAAAGCTTGCCACATATTCCTCACGATGTATTGAAAATGAGATACTTATGTACATAAGAAAAAACAATCACATAAAAACAGAAATGTCACTTGATGAACCGCTGAATGTCGATTATGACGGTAACGAGCTTCTTATTTCCGATATCGTGGGAAGCGACGGTGATACAGTATCGCAAAACATCGAACAGGATGAAGAACGTGCAATGATAAAGCGTGTTGTTTCATCACTTAATGAGCGTGAACGCACGATAATAGAGCTTCGTTTCGGGCTCAACGGTACGAAGGAGCTGACACAAAAAGAAACCGCGGATGCACTTGGGATATCCCAATCGTACATCTCACGGCTTGAAAAGAAAATTATAAAACAGCTTAAAGAAGAAATTGAAAGCACACTTTAGTCTTCACACTCGTAATAAAGCCCCCATAACTCCTTCAAAACGCTTACGGTGTGCATAACGTTTTTAGTGTGTACCTGGTATAAATAAATATCATTTTCAAAATTTTCGATCTCGTATATCAAAGCGTTTTTGCTTTCCCCATCTTTGACTTTTTCGACACGTCCGTCGTTATACACTATTACAGCCGTGTCAGCCCTCGGATAGTTTTCAATTTCAATATACGCTTTATCGCAAGAAATAATTATTTTTTTGGGAAGTTTGGAACACAAAGAGCATGTAACCGTCTCAATTTGTCCGTCTTCCCTTTTTATTACTGCACCAAATGATTTATCAACACCGCTTTCGGCAAATTGAACATCTGAAATTACCGACTCTATACTTTTATTCGTATACATCTCCGCACACGCTAAAGCGTAAACACCGATATCAAGAAGTGCACCGCCTGCAGTTTTTTTAGAAAAGAATCTGTTTTCCATATCGTAAGGCTTTGTACTTCCGAAATTCACCTGTATCAGATTGGTTTTTCCGAATTCACCCGATATGACACGGCGGGAAAGCATTCTGTGCAGGGGCATATGGTAGACCGTCATAGCTTCGGCTAACTTGACGTCTTTACTGTTAGCGCTCCACACATCGTCATACTGCTTTTCATTTACGGTTATCGCCTTTTCGCAAAGCACGTGTATACCGCATTCAACAGCCTTTTTGATATAATCATAATGTATATGGTGAGGTGTTGCGATATACAAAGCGTTTATTTCTTTATCCTCAAACAGCTCATCTGCAGTTTTGTAAACACACATAACACCGTATTTTTCGGCAAACTTTTCAGCATTTTCTGTCGTTCTGCAGTATACGCCGTGTATTTTTCTTCCCGTTTTGATAAATGCATCCGCCATATCAGATGATGCCCAGCCGCAGCCGACAAACGCCCATACAAATTCTTTTTTCATTTTTTTCTCCGAAAATAATATTTTAGTAAAAAACACTTGACAAAACTAAAAGTTTTTGGTATTATACAAGTGTTGTGCTGCTATGGCTCAGCTGGCAGAGCACATCCTTGGTAAGGATGAGGTCGACAGTTCGACTCTGTCTAGCAGCTCCAGAAAATGACAGATTCCGACAGGAATCTGTCATTTTCAATTAAATCCACCCTTACGGGTGGATGAAATATTGCTTTGCAATATGAAATACGCCTGCGGCGTGTGAAATTCGCCTCGACGGCGAGTTGGTGGATTTAATTTCACCTGATGCGGCAGCATCAAATTTCACAATTCACCAAGTGAATTATTTCGCCGTGAGCGAAAGCGAACGATTTCACTGAATCCACAAAGGTCGAATTTATACACAAAACATCAGAATTTTTTATAGTCAATAGTCGTAAAACCCGTCGTTTCCGACGGGTTTTTCTTTTCCATATCAAACATTAAATCTGAACAGCGTTACATCGCCGTCTTTCATTACATATTCCTTACCTTCGCTTCTGATAAGTCCTTTTTCCCTTGCTGTTGCCATATTTTTTCCGCAAGCAACAAGATCGTCAAAGCCGACAATTTCAGCTCTTATAAATCCACGTTCAAAGTCTGAATGTATCTTTCCCGCAGCGCCCGGCGCTTTTGTGCCGTTTTTGATCGTCCATGCACGTACTTCCTGAGGACCGGCTGTTAAGAAGCTGATGAGTCCCAAAAGCTTATAGCTCGCCTTGATAAGTCTGTCAAGGCCGCTTTGTCCCATTCCGAGCTCTTCCAAAAATGCCTTTGCTTCCTCTTCGTCAAGGGCTGCAATTTCAAATTCAAGAGAAGCACAAACAGGAATTATCTCCGAGTTTTCGCTTTCTGCATATTCCTTCAGTGCGATGTAATTTTTGTTATCAAGCGGCTCACCCGACACCTCATCTTCGGAAACATTCGCCGCATATATAACAGGCTTTGCAGAAAGAAGCGGAAGCGTTGCCATTATTTCTTTTTCATCATCTGTCATTTCAATACAGCGTGCTGTTTTGCCCTCATCAAGATGTACTGCAAGCTTTTTGAGAAATTCTATTTCGGGAAGTATCGACTTGTCCGCTTTAAGAAGCTTTTCGTCCTTGTCAATTCTCTTTTGTACAATTTCCATGTCAGACAAAATAAGCTCTGTATTTATAGTTTCAACGTCACGGATAGAGTCAACATCGCCTTCAACATGTATAATATTTTCGTTTTCAAAGCATCTTACAACGTGAACGACGGCGTCAACCTCTCTTATATGTGACAAGAATTTATTTCCAAGACCTTCGCCGTGTGATGCGCCCTTTACAAGACCTGCAATATCAACAAATTCAATAACAGCGGGTGTATACTTCTGCGGATTATACATTTCGGCAAGCACATCAAGACGGTAATCAGGCACGGGAACGACACCCACATTCGGCTCGATCGTGCAGAAAGGATAATTTGCACATTCAGCCCCTGCCTTTGTTATAGCATTAAAAAGTGTGCTTTTTCCTACATTCGGAAGTCCTACTATACCAAGTTTCATATTTTATATCCTCATAATATCAATATTTTAACATTGCAATTATATCACCCAAATATAAAAATGTCAACCCTAAACAGACTTATAAAACAGGTTAGAAAATGATTTTTCCATTTCTATGAAAAATCAACCGACAATATTCCCGTCGGTCGATCTTTCAATATGTCATGATTTTTTATTCTATTTCCTGCTCAAGAGAAAGAAAATCATCTGTATTGAAAAAATCCACAAGTGATATTCCAAAGCCGTCACACAGCATCTTTATCGTAACAATTCCGGGATTTGTGCTTTTTCCGTACAAAATATTTTTTATTGTAGATGCAGGTACAGCAGATTCAATTGCAAGTTTATAAATTGACATCTGCTTTTCTCCGCACAAATGCAGTATTCTGTTCTTTACAGCCGTACAAGTATCCATAATTTCTCCGAGTTTTTTTATTATTATACCCTTTGATACTTGACAACATAGGCTATATATGATACAATTCGGACTATAAATAGCTCTAAAAGAACAATGCTATGAGTTATTTATGCTGTGGGTCTACTCTCTTTAAATAAAAAGATCCGCAAAAAATCACCTGCAATGTGCAAAGCACATAACAGGTGATTTTATTTATTTTATAAGCTTATCTGAGCTCATTTCTCTTTATTTTTCCGCTTATGGTTTTGGGCAGTGAATCCATAAACTGAACAACTCTGGGATATTTATAAGGCGCTGTATGCTCCTTGACATATGTCTGTATCTCTTTTTTCAGTTCATCAGTTCCCTCTTTACCCTTTACAAGTACAATTGACGCTTTTATAGCCTGACCTCTTATCGGGTCGGGTACTGCGGTTACGGCACATTCAAGAACGTAACGAAGCTCCATAATAACGCTTTCAATTTCAAACGGACCTATACGGTAACCGGATGACTTGATAACATCATCCGTTCTTCCGACGTACCAGAAATAACCGTCTTCATCACGCCAAGCGGTGTCGCCCGTGTGGTAAAGTCCGTCATGCCATACCTCGTTTGTCTTTTCTTCATTCAGATAATAGCCCTTGAAAAGTCCGCAAGGTATGTGCTTATCTGTATGGATAACGATCTCACCCGTTTCACCGTCGGGCAATGATCTTCCGTTTTCATCAACAATGTCAACATCGTATTGAGGACTCGGTCTGCCCATAGCACCGGGTTTCGGAGTTGTGCCGACAAGATTGCAAACACTAAGAGTTGTTTCAGTCTGTCCGAATCCTTCCATGATCGTTAAACCTGTCGCCTTATGCCACTGTTCAAATACTTCTGCATTAAGCGCTTCACCTGCAGTTGTGGAATATTCAATACTTGAAAGATCGAATTTTGAAAGATCCTCTTTTATAAAGAAACGGTACATCGTGGGGGGAGCACAGAATGTTGTTATATTGTATTTTGCAAACATCGGAAGTATCTCGTTTGCATCAAATCTGTCAAAATCATATGTGAATACTGCCGCCTCACACAGCCACTGACCGTACAGCTTGCCCCAGACAGCCTTACCCCAGCCTGTGTCTGAAATGGTAAAGTGAAGCCCTTCGGGATTGACATTGTGCCAATATCTTGCTGTGATATAGTGACCTATTGCGTATCTGTAGTCATGGATTGCTATCTTCGGATATCCTGTTGTACCCGATGTGAAGTACATAAGCATCGGGTCAAATCCGCAGGCGGTGTCTTCACGTCTGTCATAAACATCGGACATTTTTTCAATGCCATCGTTGAAATCAAGCCAGCCTTCCTTTTTCTCACCGACAATTATTTTTATAAGATTCGGAGCTGTTGTATTCGCCGCCATTTGAGCCTGATTTGCAACATCTCCATCGGATGTACAAACAATTGCATTTACATTTGCCGCCTTGTATCTGTATTCAAAATCGTGCTGCATAAGCTGATTTGTCGCAGGAATTGCAATAGCACCTATCTTATGAAGCGCAAGAATTGAGAACCAGAACTGATAATGACGCTTCAAAACGAGCATTACGCGGTCGCCCTTCTTTATTCCGAGCGATTCAAAGTAATTTGCCGTCATTGCCGAATACTTTTTCATATCAGCAAATGTAAATCTTCTTTCCGTTTTATCGTTTGAAATATGAAGCATCGCAAGCTTATCGGGAGATTTTTGAGCAAGTGCATCAACCGTATCAAAAGCGAAATTATATTTATCTTCATCTTTAAAGGATATAGACTGCAAAACACCGTTTTCGTCGCATACAGTATCAATGAAGTTCGCCGCAACGCTTGTTCTGTGCGCATCCCGTCTTGCCTTTCGCTGTGAGACTATCTGTTCAAACTTATCCTTTTCGACCTTTTCTCCAGAGCTCTTAAGAACTATTGCATAGAATTTTGTGCCCGCAGGATCAAGCGACACCATACCGTGGGGTGCTGAAGAATTGTAATATATCGAATCCCCTTCACCAAGTATTTCTGTATGG
>JAZNEN010000272.1:0-6424 GCA_045588615.1 Eubacteriales bacterium | reverse complement strand
GGTTGCCGCTGCGTTTGTTTTGGGAAAATTATTTTCGTTTTGGTATGGAGTATATCGCATGTGATGAAGGGTATATTTCGCCGACATTTAAGTATAGATTGCAGTTGAAATTTAAACATTTACTTCGTTTTTAATTTTATATTAGTTTGAATAATTTTATCCACAAATTGGAAGTTCAGCAGATAATTTGCATCTAACAAAATTGTAAAAAAGTATTGTAATTTTATTGAAAAAGTTATATAATAAAAAATAATCGCTTATTTGACACAGGTGTGTGTCAATGGTAATGGCGGTCTGGAGAGAGTTATGGATAATAAAAGGATTTTCCTGTCTTCGCCGACTATGAACGGAACTGAAAAGTTATACGTTGATGAGGCATTTCGTGACAACATGGTAATTCCCCTTGGACCTAACGTTAATGGATTTGAAAACAGTATAAAAGAGTATATGGGTGTAAAATGCGCTGTTGCACTTTCAAGTGGCACGGCGGCAATGCATATTGCTCTAAAGCTTGCGGGCTTGAAGCCGGGCTAGGTCGTATTTTGCCAGTCGCTCACTTTTTCAGCTTCCGCTAACCCTATTACACACGAGCAAGGTGTTTCCGTGTTTATCGACAGCGAAGAGGATACGTGGAATATGTCGCCCGCAGCATTGGAAAAAGCATTTGAAAAATACCCCGAATGCCGTATAGTTATTCTTGTCCACCTTTTTGGCATTCCGGGAAAGATAGATGAAATAAAGGCTATATGCGACAGGCACGGTGCGGTACTTATTGAGGATGCTGCAGAGGCTCTCGGTGCTAAATACAAGGGCCATAGTGTCGGTACGGACGGAAAATACGGAGTACTGTCTTTTAACGGCAATAAGATCATTACGACGTCCGGCGGCGGTATGCTTCTTACAAATGATGAAATCGGTGCGAAAAAAGCTCTTTTCTGGGCAACGCAGTCACGCGATAATGCCGCTTGGTATCAGCATAGCGAGACAGGATACAATTACCGTATGTCTAATATTTGTGCGGGTATAGGTCTCGGTCAGATGAACACGATTGATGAGTTTGTATCGAAGAAAAGACGTTTGTTTGATATATACAAATCAGAGCTGTCAGGTATTTGCGGAATCTCGTTCCAGCCGAGCGAAGCATGTGCCGAGCCCTCGCGTTGGTTGACCTCGGTTGTCGGAGATTTTGATTTTATGAAGCTGGTAAACGGTCTTGCCGAGAAAAATATAGAAGCAAGGCCTATGTGGAAGCCTATGCACATGCAGCTATTATTTTCAAAGTGCGATTATATAGCGGAAAAAGACGGTATCAGCATAAGCGATAAGCTGTTTAATCGCGGCATTTGTCTGCCGAGTGATATAAAAAATACAGATGAAGACATGGACAGAATAATCGATTGTATCAAGAACTTGATAAAATAAGTTTTGGAAGGACCTATGAGTATGAAAAAAATTATCGCGGTGGTTCTTTTGGCGGTTATGTTGCTCGCACTCCCTGTCGGGGCGGTGTCATTCGACAAAAACCATACCAATAAGGAATCACCATCCGCATTGTCAAGAACATTGAAATCGGCGGCAATAGCCGATCTTACGACGGATACGCTTCTTTACACAAGTAATTCTTTTGAAAAGATCCCTGCATATGGCGGCATATCAAGACTTATGACCGCTGTTACAATTGAATATCAGAACAGACAGAATTCCGTTATCAAGGCGGGATTTTCGGAAGAGACACTTGAAGACTATATGGCGTCAATGCTTGTTAAAAACGACGAAGATGCAGCAAGAACGCTTGCTGTTGAGATATCGGGCTCTGTTGAGAATTTTGTCGATTTGATGAATACGACAGCGGCTCAGATAGGTATGATAAATACTGTGTTTACAACTCCTCAGGGAACTAAGGATTCAAAAGCGGTTACTACTGCGGATGACCTTCTTTTGCTTGCATACGAAGCATATTCGCTTTCGGAAGTAAAGTCGATGCTGACATCAAACCTTTATTATTCCGTTGACGGCGAATTATCGTATTCACGAGATCACAGTATACTTAACCCCGATCACAAATCGTACAATAAAACGGTGAATTTTTATGCGTGCGGTGACTATGGCGACACAGGCTATATATCTCTTATAGGCGCTATGGACTCAAACGGTCGTGAGGTCGTTGCGGTCACATATGAGTCAGGCGCTTATGTTACCGATTACCGAAATAACTATGCAACAGATATTTCTTCACTGCTCGTTACTGCATTCGGTAAGTTCTATATTGCAGAGCTGGATGATATCGCAAAGGCAGTTGTACACGATGTCGGCGGATTCGCACTTGCTGACGGTACAAGAGTTTATGCAAGTGTTGAGATACCGAGTGACCAGAAAGCAAGAAGAATGCTTCCGATCTCATACGGTGAGATAATATACGATAACTATACGATGTGTTCTGTCGATGTGGGACCTTTACCGGAAACAGCTGAGCTTAATACGATACTTACAGCTGCTTCATTAAAATACGGAAATGATGAGCTGTTGAAGTTCAATCTCCGTGTCAACAGAATAGTGCTTGAAGACGGAACCGAGATAAGATCGGAATACTCATTGTACAGCACGGAAGAGGGTAAAGAAATAGCTGAAGGTCAGTATAAAAAATATCAATGGGTATTTGCAACGGTTCTTGTTCTCTTAATGGCGGTCGTTGCCGTTATCGGCGCTGAAATACTCAAACGCAGATTAATGTAAGGGGGGCTCGGTGATGTTAATAAGAGATATGCTGTTCGTTCTTTGTAAACGAATGAAGATTATCGTTATTTTTCCTGTTATTGCAGTTACGCTTTATTCTTATTGGAACTATACGACACAGGTTCCCACATACGCCGCATCTGCGGTTTTGTATACGATAGATAAAAGCTCCACGAATATAAGTGAGATCGCCATTGTTGAAAGACTTATGCCGAACTATCAGCTGCTTGCACAGTCGAGCGAGGTGCGTGGCTTGGTGGCGGAATCACTGGGAGAATCTATCGGTGATACGGGTGTCAGCATAAATATTGACACTGAAAAACACACGATGACTATTTCCACAACAGGCACGAATCCGTCTAAGGTGGCTAATGTTGCAAATACTTATGCGGCAACAATAATCAACTATTTGGGCGAAACGATGGGCCTTGACAACATATCGTTTTTGGAAACCGCGAGACGGCCCGGTGTACCCACAGGTCCCGAAAGGCAGAGACCGATACTTATCGTCGGTATTCTTTCAACATTTTTAGGTGCGCTTGCCGTGCTTGTTGTTGAATATGCAAATACAACCATCAGAACACCTGAAGATATCGAAAAGGCGTACAATCTTACAGTCCTTGCCGAAATCGGACGGTACAGTAAGAGTAAGAAGAAGTAAAGGAGGTATATGTTATGGATTTTAATATTATGAGTGACTACAAGGCGCTTGATGAAAACGTGCTTGACTCAATAAAAACGCTCCGTACAAACATACAGTTTGCTTCTATCAGCCGTGAAATAAAGACTATTGTTATGACAAGCGCTGTGCCCAATGAGGGGAAAAGTACCGTTTCCACATTTTTGGCACTTGCTATGGCAGAATCCGGCAAAAAAACACTTCTTGTAGAATGTGACTTGCGTCATACGACACTTCGTAAAAGAATGAAAATTCCGAGAAATGTCGGCGTTGTAAGCTATCTTCAGGGCAGAACAACTCTCGAAGAATCGATTTCTGCAACACCTTACGAAAATATGTTCTTCCTTGATGCGGAAGCTCGTGTGCCGAACCCTGTTGAGCTTATTTCATCCGAAGCTTTCGGCGATATGATAAAGGCGTTGCGCGAAATGTTTGATATAGTTATTTTCGATACACCTCCCGTAGGTACGTTTATTGATGCGGCACTGTTTGCCGCAAAGTCCGACGGTACGATAATTCTTATAAAGCCGGGTGTTGTTGAAAAGCGTCTTTTCAAAAAATGTGTTGAGCAGCTTGAAAAGGCGAATGCCAACATCATGGGGGTAATTTTCAACGGTATCGAACAGATGCACGCGGGATATTACGGTAAGTATTACAGCAGAAAGTATTACGGACGCAAAAAGAGCTAATAAAATATATTAAACCGGAGGGAAGGCGTATGACGAAAGAATTTTTACTTTTGATACGCCTTTTTTCTGTTTCAGCGAAAGGCGTGCAGGTAAATGACGAATTACTTTCTGAATTTACAGATGGTGCAGAGCATTTGAATATGCAGACAGTCGGTAAGGTTATGGCGCTCGCCATATCCCAGAAATGCTTTGAAATGACTGATATTGCATTCCAGGATATATTTGTAAAAAGCGGGCTTTTTGACGATGCAAAGAAATGTTTGAAGCGTGTCAAGCTTCAGATAATATCATCGGCAAATGTAACACAGAATATTTATGAGCTGATTCAGAGGCTTGAGGAAAAGGGAATAGAAACAAAACTGCTTAAGGGAATGTCGCTTTCCCATTTATATGCCGTTCCCGAATGCCGTACATCGTGCGATACAGACCTTTTGATATCAAAAAAGAAGGAAAAAGAAGCGTATGAGGTGTTTAAGTCACTTGGCTATTCGGTCACGCCGAGAACAAGATATTCGCACCATGCAACGTGCACACATCCAAGTGTCGGCACAGTTGAGCTTCACACGGATCTTTTCTTTGAAAGAATAAACGATGTAATATTTGATGACAGCGATTACGATGAAAAAATATCAGATACCGTAAGCGAATTCGAAATACACGGCGTAAGGTTCAAAACCTTGGGAATAACCGAAAATCTTATATATGTCACGTTCCACATGATACAGCATTTTATAAGAGGCGGTACAAGTATACGGCAGATCTATGATATTTTGATATACTGCGCATCACATAAAGACAAAATGAACTGTAATGAGTATTTTGAGTATCTTGACAGATTTTCGTACAGGGGAATATACGATACGGTTATGACGTGCGGTGTTGATTACTTTGAATTTACCGAAGATGAGCTGCCGCCCTTTACACGTGTTGACAGCGAAACGGCAGAAAAGTTTTTAAACGATATTGAGCAAGGCGGTTGGATAGGCAAAGAACGTGACGACGGATATTCCGTCTTTCGCGTGTACGGAAACCTTAAAGCGAAAAACGCGGCGGAAAGCAAAGAATATAAGAAGAATTTAAGAAAATACCAATTCAAACGCATAATACACTCAATTTTTCCCGACAAGGAAAGGCTTATTGCGAAATTTCCGTTTGCAAAAAATCCGCTTTTACGCATTCCGGCATGGTTTGCGTGGCTGTTTTACGGTGTGTCTTTGTTTAAACAGGGGGAGCTTTCCGCAGATGTAAAGACGGAAAATGAACTCACAGCTGAGGAAAAAGAACGTATTTCGCTGTTTGCAAGACTTGGAATTATTGAATCGGAGGAAATATGATAACAGGAAATAATATAGAGGCATATATAAAAAGAGACGGAATATATGTTACGCAGACTATGGGAATAAGTATGCTTCCCTTTATACGTCAGGGACACTCTACGGTTTTGATAGTTCCGAAGGAAGGCAGACTCAAAAAGTATGATGTTGCCCTTTTTCACAGACCGACAGGGCAGTATGTTCTTCACCGTGTTGTGAAGGTCAGAAAAAATGACTATATTTTTTGCGGCGATAATCAGCGAAAATGGGAGCGCGGAGTAACAGACGATCTTATCGTAGGCGTTATGAAGGAGCTCTATAACGACGGTATTAAGGTTGATACGGAAAGTGAAGAGTATCTTAAAAAAGTAAAAAAGATCGTAAGAAAAAGCAGAATTACAAGTTGGGTATGTACATTCAGAGAGTCACTTTCCAAAATAGGCTTTTTAAAGCGCATCGTGTATTATTTCAGAAATAAAAAATAGAGTAGGGCTTATGGCAGAAAATAGAAATGAGATGAAACATAAAAAGAATATCACTTCAAGGGGTGAAGTGCTCGGCTTTATCTGGCAGGTGTTCTTCAAGATACTTATTGTTGTACTCGTTTTGGTTATCCTGGCAGTATTTGCACTTGCAAGTGTTTGCAAAACAGTTGCCGACGGGCCGAGTCAAACCGCAAGAGATATGCTTGTGCTTTCAGCACTTCAGGCAAGTGCCACCAAGTGGGTGCCGGGACTTTTCCTTGATGATGACACCGTGCAGTCGATACTTGACAAAAGCGGTGAGCGCGTTATAGAAGAGGTCGATTTCGATGATATAAAGCCGGATGATCCCGACGAGGAGCAAAACGGAACGGGTGATGTCACACATGACGAATGGGAAGGAAATGAAGACGGTATCATTCTTGATATCGTTGTAAGAAGTACATTCAAAGCATATGTTATGCTTGTCAAAGACCCGACAAGGGTTTATACAGGTGTGTCAACGAATGATTTTTCATCGGCAAAACG
>JAZNEN010000271.1:0-5464 GCA_045588615.1 Eubacteriales bacterium | reverse complement strand
ACTTCTGTGGGGTGTTTACTACGGTATAATACTTATGCTTGAAAAGGGCTTTTTACTTAAATGGCTTGAAAAAATCCCTGCATTTTTCAGACACATCTATACACTTTTGATCGTTTTATTCGGTTGGCTGTTGTTTGTTTTTGAGGATATCGGCGCTGGTTTTGAATACCTCAAAAATATGTTCGGCATAAACGGTGCGGGACTGCTAACAGCTTCAGATGCATATGAAATTACAAGAAATCTCGTTTTTGTGATAATTTTGAGTGTGGCTTGCACCCCGCTTCCCAAAAAGCTTTTCTATAAATTCTACTTCAACGAAGGTAAGTTCGGTACGGTCTACAGATACGTTGTTCCTGTTGCCGCATTAGTGTTTTTAACAGTCAGCATAGCATATCTTGTTGACTCAAGCTTCAATCCGTTTTTATACTTCAGATTCTAAAAGGAGGCAGTTATGAGTGAAATGAAAAAGCCCGAAGCTGAAATCTTACTTGATAAACAGCTTGAATTAGCACATAGAGCAAAAAAATCAAATATTATAACGGCAATTGTATTTTTAACTGTCATCTTTGCCATAACGGTTATTTTCTGGATAATGCCCGACAATGCCTATTCAGGGGAAGAAAAGAGAGCCTTAAAGCAGTTACCCGAAATGACAGTTGACAGATTTATAGGCGATCTCAAGCAAGACATCAGGGAAATATTTATGACATATGAAGAAAAGCAGGCGCTTGCGGAAGAAAACAAGGCTTTAGCAGACGAAATTGCAGAATACTATGCAGATCAATTTCCGGGAAGAAACGCTATGCGTGCTGTGAAAGGATATACAGAAGCCTTACTTTGCAAGCAGGAATCAAACGGTATTATAATTTCAGACGGCATGCTGATAAATCCCGACACGATAACGGGAACAACGGAAGATGAAAACGGTATTGTCCGTGACAGAAATAAAGATGACGCCGTAAAAAACATAACCCAAAATATCGGTTATATTAATTATCTGAGCAAAATGCTTGCCGCATCAAATACAGAAGTATATACAGCTGTGGCGGGCCGCACAGTTGATGTTTATAAGGATATGTTACCATCACTTTATCCGTCGGATGAAAACGATGCTTTTTGGCAAGCCTACAAAGAAGCATCAGTAAAAGCGGGTATAAATACAGTTGATGTACTTACACCCCTGAAAAAGCAAGCGGACAGCGGCGAATATGTTTATTATAAGACAGACCACCATTGGACAACACTCGGCGCATATTACGCATACGCTGAAATAATGAAATCGTTCGGCGAAGAGCCTTTGCCGATTGAAGCATTTACAAAGGAAATTGCAAGCGAAGACTTTTTGGGCACTGTCTATGCAAAATCGGGAATTGCTCCGTCAGGTGCAGATACTATGACATTTTTCCGTTTTGAAAACGATGAAGGTTTTACAACAACCGTTCCTGTTGGTGAAAATATAACGGAATATAAAGGCTTTTACAACCGTAAATATTTAAGCGAATCCGATAAATACAGCGCATTTTTAGGTCACGACAACTTTGAATTCGGCGGAAACAACCCCGTAACACTTATCACTAAGGACGGGGAAGAAAACAGAGAAAAACTCGTTCTTATCAAAGACAGCTTCGCACATTCGCTTGCTCCCTTCCTTGCTTATCATTACGACCTTGTTATACTTGATATGCGTTACTACATCCCCGACGGTACAATAAACAAAACCGTTTCACAATATGCCGCAGATGAAACTGTGTCAAAAGTACTTTTCCTTTATAATATGGAGACATTTATGAATGATGAGTATCTGATGCGAATATTAGGTTAAAAGTAAAATGGGGTTGGCTCATTTAAGGAAATATATGGTAATCTTTGTAGGGACGACCATTGGTCGTCCGCCTCGAAATGTATAAATATACTAAAAGCGGGAGTGATTGCACCCCCCTACAGAACAAATATTCAAAAAAAATACATGGGGCGACTTATTTGGGGAGTTATTTCCTTAAATGAGCCGGCCCCATTTTCATCTGTTTAATCCATTAAAAGTTTTTTCATCCGTATATCTTTGCCGGTGAAAATAAAAGGCTTGAACTCCCCTGCAAGGCGTGAGAATATTCTGTCATCATAACGTACTCTCAAGTCCTTATGTGCAAGATTTGTATTTATTATCATCGCCTTTCCTTCACAATATCTTGTATTGACAAGATTATAAAGGCAAGATGTTGTAAACTGATTTACGTTTTCTGTTCCGAGGTCATCGATTACCAAAAGCTCACAGTCAAAATACTTATCAGATCTCGGTGCTTCTGTCTGCGTTCGCTTGAATTTGTCATATTCAAAATCCGCAAAGACATTCTGTGCTGTGTTATATATCACATAATAACCCCTGGAAATGATTCCTGCGGAAACCGCCACGGAAAGATGTGTTTTCCCCGTACCTGTAGTGCCTAAAAATAAAAGATTGTCGTTATTTTCTTTAGAAAACGAATCAACATATTCCTTTAGTTTTCCATATATGAATGACATATTGTCAAGATCCTTTTGATTATCGGCATAATATGAAAGGTCGAAATTATCAAAGCGCATCTTGTCGGCGAGTATTCCAAGACCCGAGATATCCGTCATACGCTTTGCAAGCTCATTTTTCATGCAAAGACACATCTTACTGTCAAATGTGCCCGTATCGGCACACTTTTCGCATCTGTACTTCGGCATAAAATGATCTTCGGGGTAACCGTATTTCTTAAGAAGCTGTGCACGCTTACAAAGCAACTCAGCGTTTCTTTCTTTCAGTTCCGCCAATCTTTCTTCCAAACGAGATTGACCGTCTGTGGCCGCTTTAAAAACCGACAGAGCTGTTTTTGAAAGCTCTGCCTCAACCTCTCCCAGATCGGGATATTTTTCAGAAAGCAGCTGTCGTCTTGCATCGGCATCTCTGCGTGCCTTCTGCGCATTTTCGTCAAACGACCGTTTGACCGATATGTATATATCGTCTCTGTAACTCATTATTTTTTATCCTTATAACTACGCTTTATGGCAGCTGTCATAAATTCATCTTCATCAAAATTGCCAAGCTGATTTTTATTTTTTGCCTCTTTTCCCTTTTGACTTGCCTTGTAACTTTCCGCTTCTGCTTTTGTTTCTTCAACCGTCGTAAAGCCTTCGGCATGCCATCTTTTGAGTATTGCGGAGGCGTAGCTTACAGCCGACTCTCCGGTTCTGTCAACTGTTATCTCATAAGCTTCCTTTATCATTTCAAAAGGCATATTGTATTCTTCTATCCAACGGATAAAATTGTTCTTTTCTTTTGAAGTAAGTGCGCGTGCACCCACTCCGAAGAGATCCTTTATCCTGTACAAAAGGTTGTTCTTTTTGTCTTCTTCCGCGAGATGAGCTTCAAGCGCTTCAATAGTAATTATATCATTGTCAAACATACTGTATGCCATACGTGATATGTAGACTACAGATTTTTTATCATTCGCAACACAATATTCAAACAGCCTGTCTATGTACTCGGGAGAAAGCCTGAGATATTCATACATTGATACAAGATGTGATACCTCATTTTTATTAAGCATCTTACCCAAAAAAACGCTGCATCGGTCAATAAGCCTCTTAAGCTCATCGCTTTTTTCAATAATATCCGCTGCTTCCTCACTTGAATACTCCGGCGCTTCCTTTTTAAGAAGATCCGAGGATTTATTTTTCTTTTCAATAACGGGTTTATTTACATTTTCTGAATCTAAAAATGCCCCGTTCTTATTCCAAAAGCTTATCGCATCTTCTATATCAGCCCACTGCATATGCAAGTCTTTAACAGCACGTGCACGGTTTTTGGAGGGATCCTTCCTGAACTCGTCATTCGAGCAAAGATACACCATAACACGGAACTGTTCGGCAGTTGCCGTTTGCATAACACGGAATACCGGGTCAAGGGGCAAAGACAACACATGTGCGGAATAATTAATTTCCATTCTTTTCCCCTCCGTTTTCTGTGTTTTCAATACAATTTATCTCATTCATAAGAAGCATAAGTGAGTCACCGAGCATAACATTTTGGCACTTTATATTTTCAGGATGAAGCTCCTGCAAAGAAAAATTCCAAACACCTTTAATGCCACATTCAAAAAAGAGATCGCAAACAGCTTCACTTGTTTCGGACAATGCAATGACCGCTATTTCGATTTTGTTTTCGGAAGCAAAACTCTTGAGTTTTTCAATCGAATCAACAGTAAAGCCTTTGCAGTCAACACCTATGTCTTCGCTGTTGTATGAAAACACACCCTTTATACGTATTCCACGTATGTCAAAAATATTTGATGACAAAAGTGCACGTGTCATATCTCCCGCACCGATAATAACAGCGGGATATTTTTTGTTAACGCAAAGTATCCTGCTTACCTGCGTGTATAAATATTTAACGTTATATCCATACCCCTGCTGACCGAAATCGCCGAAAGCGTTGAAATCCTGACGCACCTGCGATGGAGTTATCCCCATAAGCTTTGCAAGATCACCTGATGAAATACGAAGAATATCATTATTCAAGAGATCTCTTAAATATCTGAAATATCTCGGCATTCTGCGCATAACAGAGGCTGACACGGTATTTTCATCCGCAGCGCTTTTTACTTTCTTTCCTTTGTCTTTAAGTGCCATATTTTTACCTTTCAACGGCACTTAAGCGATGCCGAAATTATAATTTTTCCTTTACATATGCGGTAAATTCTTCGCAGGTTGCACCCGTTGATCTACCTGTTACCTTGATGCGCTTTTCTTCAAACATACAGATATCAAGCGCACGCGAGAGCTTGTCAGCTTCTGCCTGGTATCCTATATGTGAAAGAAGCAGAACAGCGGCGCGGAGCATCGAGCAAGGATCGGCATAAATTGCACGTCCTTCGTTTACCATACGCGGAGCTGAGCCGTGTATCGCCTCAAACATTGCGTACTTCTTACCGATATTAGCACTTCCTGCGGTACCTACACCGCCTTGAAATTCAGCCGCTTCATCGGTTATAATATCGCCGTAAAGGTTGGGAAGAACAAACACCTTGAAATCACCTCTGCGCTTTTCGTCAACGAGTTTAGCGGACATAATATCAATAAACCATTCATCCGTTATGATCTCAGGGTATTCCTCGCCGACTTTTTTAGCGATATTCAAAAACTTACCGTCTGTAGTCTTTATAATATTTGCCTTTGTGACTATAGAAACTCTTTCCTTATTATTCTTTCTTGCATATTCATATGCAAGACGCGCAATTCTTTCACATCCCTCACTCGTTGCAACACAGAAATCAACACCGAGGTCATCCGTTATGTGTACACCTTTGCTGCCGACGGCATATGCGCCTTCTGTATTTTCTCTGAAAAACGTCCAGTCAATTCCCTTGTCGGGTACTTTTACGGGACGGAGATTTGCAAAAAGGTCGAGATTTTTACGCATTGCAACATTTGCGCTTTCAAT
>JAZNEN010000270.1:0-12935 GCA_045588615.1 Eubacteriales bacterium | reverse complement strand
TTTAATATACGGTCGTAACGCTGTACGTGAGCTGTTGAAAAAAGGCGGAGATGTTGATAAGATATTCGTCATCCGGTCCGAAAGAAGCGGTTCGCTCGGCTATCTGTTAGCTTTGGCTGAAGAAAAGCATATTCCTGTTGTGGAAGCGGAAAAATCAAAGCTTG
The DNA here is from genome assembly GCA_045588615.1 of Eubacteriales bacterium. Taxonomy (GTDB): domain Bacteria; phylum Bacillota; class Clostridia; order Oscillospirales; family CAG-272; genus RGIG7213. The sequence continues at coordinate 12,771 of JAZNEN010000270.1, read as the reverse complement.
ACAAAATGACAAACGGCGGTGTACACCAAGGGATATGCGCAACGATCCCCGGAACAGAATATGTAAGTGTAGAGTTTATTCTTGAAAAAGCGAAAGAACGCGGTATGTCCCCTTTCATCGTAGTTACAGACGGCATTGAAGACCCACACAATCTCGGTGCAATAATAAGAACGTGTGAGTGTGCGGGTGCCGACGGGCTGATAATCCCGAAAAGAAGATCGGCAACGGTCAACTCAACCGCGGTAAAAGCGTCAGCGGGGGCGGCTTCTCATCTGCCTATCGCACGTGTTACAAATATTGCATCAACAATAGATGAATTAAAAGAAAAAGGTCTTTGGATATATGCAGCGGATTTCGGCGGAACAGATTATTTTGACTGTGATTTTTCAGGCGGTGTCTGCATAGTTCTCGGAAGCGAAGGGGACGGAATATCAAGGATCGTTAAGTCAAAATGCGATCTTACCGTGTCGATACCTATGCACGGCGCTGTAAACTCATTGAATGTTTCGTGTGCTTCTGCTGTTATACTCAACGAAGTGGCAAAGCAAAGATATCATTGTAAAAATAACTGAAGGAAAGGGTGAAACAGTATGGATAAAAAAGATTTAAATGATATTTCAGCTGATGAGATAATCAGACGTTTGAATAAGACCCTCGGAATTGAACCGGATTCTGAGGACAGCAACAAAGATGATCCCGAGGCTCTCTATGAGGAGAGTATTGTAAAGACATCAAAAGTTCCCGCAAGTGAACACGAAGTCGCACAAGCTGACGATGAAGAAATGAAAAAATCACCGGATTCCCATAAAGATTCCGACATATTTCTCAGTTATGACTCAGAAGATGATACTACCCTCAATAATATATTCGAAACAAAGAAAGACGATCAGACGGAATTTACCGATTCTTTGGTGGGTTTTTCCGACACACTGGACAGACTGGATGATACTGTGTATCAGCCCGCACCGATGAAGCGTGCACCGAAGCACATTGAAGAGGAAAACACCAGAGGGGTAAACAGTATAAACATTTCAAAAGAGGAAGAAAAAAAGCCCGGACGTGTTTTCTTCAATGATGCAGAATATGACGATATGGAATTTCCCGATTCAAATATGATTTCGCAAAAGGCTTCGGAAATTCAGCAACAGGATGTTGAAGAAGAAAAGACAGTTGTGATTGGCAGTATCGAAAAAAAGACGGATGATTCTGTTACAAACGATAAGACGGTCATTGCATCCTCTGAAAGTTTCGGTGATAAAAACAAAACTAAGTCCAATAAAACCGAGGAAAATCTTAATTTTGGTTTTGATCAGGTCTACAAAAACACAGACGAAGTTTCCTCAGACGGATACAATGATGCGGAGCATCTGATAATGAGTGCAATGGACTTTTCCAAAGTTTTGGAAGATGTTTACGATAACGATAAGGAAAACTCCGATATTTCAGCCATCGGCCACATTAGTGAAAATAAATCGAAAACTTCGACACAGAAGCCTCAAAAAACAGCCAACGAATTCACAAATCCCGCACAGAAAAAGCCGTTTAAGGACAGATATAAGCAGTTATACAAAAATGCAAGAATCAAACTGTTCGGTTCGCTTTTGTTCACTGTTTTGCTTTTAGGGCTGGAAACTGCGCTTTCTCTTCACTGTGACCTTCCGCATTTCATAGATCCTGTCCGCAATTCAAGAGTTTTGATCCTTGTATCACTGCAGTTGTTTCTTATCGTATTTGCATTCTTTTTTGATGGATTCATTTACGCCATCAAATCTCTTTTTAGCGGTAAAATTACAAGCGAATTTTTGAGTGCATCTTTCGCCTTTGTCACTTTCATATTCGGCATATATCAGGCTGTTGCCGCACCAAAATCACCGATAATCATCTTCTCCCCCTGTGCTTTTTGCATAACGGCAACACTGTTGAACGGATACAGGGACTTGAAGCGTGAGATATCTTCATTCAATATTGCTTCAAGCAATATGGTAAAATATTCAATAGACCAATACACTCCATCGTCGGAAAGCTTGGAAAATGATGAATTTTATAATTATCTTCCCGAAAACCCGACTATGCTTAAGATCAACAAAACAAATTTTGTCGAAAATTTTGTATCGAATTTTAACAAACATTCAAAAACAAAAACTCACTTCTTGATTGCAAGCTTAGTTTGTTTCCTTTCCGCGCTTATCGTATTTTTTACATTGTTTTTCTTGAAGAAGGGTTTTGACACTTCTTTCACATATGCGTTTATTCTCTTTAGTGCTATCATTCCTTCCTCGCTTCTGACAGCTTTTTCATTCCCCCTGTATAAAACATCGACCGTTGCATTCAGAGATAACAGTGCGTTCATTGGTGAATGTGTTGCTGATGATTTTGCAGAAGCTGCTGTCGTTTCTTTCGATGACAAAGAGGTATTCCCTTCGTACGCTTTGAAATTGCTTTCAGTCAAGGTTTACGGAGAAAACCGCATTGATCATGTTTTATTTGCCGCAACAAGCGTATTCAAAAAATTAGGCGGCCCGCTTTACGATGTTTTTGAAAACGCTTCCCGCGAAATTGAAAAAACAGACAATGTAAAGATATTTTCCGTATATAACGACGGTATTGAGGCTACCGTAAACGAAGAACACATTTTGTTGGGAAGTGCCTCGTTTATGGAAAAACAAAATTTCATACCGATGTATACGGATGACGACCAAAATGCAGAAGCTCAAAATGCCAAGAGAATTATGTATATGGCATCAGGCGGAACGATCGTTGCTAAGCTATACCTGAAATATACTGCAGATACTGAATTTTCAGGTGTTTTACAGCAGTTGACAGATGCAGGTATGTGTATTGCAATTAAAACGTTTGACCCAAATATTGATACATCATTGCTTGCAGGAGAAATAAACATCAAAAAATACCCCGTAAGAGTTGTGAAGTGCGAAGACAAGTCAGAACTTTCGCAAGTACTTCAAAGCTCAGATGCAACAATAATTTCGAAAGGCTCCGCGAAGTCGCTTTTGAAGGTCCTTACAAACTGCAGAAAGCTTTCATCGGTTATAAAGACAGGGGTTCTTATCTCCTTTGTTTCCGTTATAATAGGAATTATGGTCGTTGCATTTACTCTCTTTGCAGGTGTTGAGGGCGGTATAAGTTCACTTGTTATTGTACTTTACCAACTTCTTTGGATGCTTGCTTGCAACATAGTTACAAGAATATATATTAAATAATTCTTTATATAAACATTAAAATGGGGGTGGCTCATTTATGGAAATAACTTCCAAAATAAGTCGCCCCGTGTACTTTTTGAATATTTATTCTGTAGGGGGGTGCAATCACTCCCGCTTTTAGTATATTTATACATTTTGAAGCGGACACAATGGTCGCCTCGACAAATGTAATATATATTTTACTTAAATGAGCCAACCCCATCTTGTGTTACTGTTCGGATGATGCTGTATAGTTTATAATGCTCTCAAATACTTTTCTGTGAAGCTCAAATTCCTTTTCAACCGTATCCTTTCCTTTGAGTGCGGATATCGCACTTCCGGATGTATTTGCACGCAGACAAAGATACATATCGTCTCTGTAGTTTGCAAAACACGCAAATGAATTACCGAATTCAGTCTTTTTTATCGGTACACCGTATGTGTCTGAACCGGCGGGAACATTTTTGACAACCTCTGAAAGCTTTGAAAGCGCACCGGAAGTCTTTATCATATCGTATTGCTCTTTATCAAGTATGTAGATATATGAATCTCCTACACTTATCTCACTGTTCAAAAGCTTCACGGCGTCGCTGTTTGAGGTGGATGAAACGAACATATCATCATTTCTGCCCTGTGTGAAAAGTTCCTTATTCAAATATACGATATCACGGATAGAAATTTCCTGAACTTCCTTTGAAAGATCATCATCAAGTGTTTCTTTTATTGCATTTTCTATTGATTCAAGCCCCTCAACCGTGTGGGAAATCGGACCTAAATACGTTACGAAAATATCGTAATCAGTTTTCGTAAATATCTGTACAACAAGTATTATACAAATTATAAGGGCAAATCCGCCCGCAACAAAGTGCATCTTGTAGTAATACCCATACTCTTTAAACCAATTAATAATTTTTTTCAAGACAATTCCCCTTTAAGGTTTTTATTAATTATATCAAAAAATAATGTATAAATCTATCAAAACCTTTGCAATATCTGTGTATGTAATTTTTATTTCACATAACTGCTTTTCCGTCAAGTATAATGTGATTGAGCCTTCCTTTACCGGAAGAATTTCCGTCATTGTTTATATTATCAAATTCAACTATTCTGATAATTTTGTCTGTATTTGTTACCTTTTCTCCGTTAACAAAAATATCTTTAAGCTCAAGAGTTTCAAGCGTTGCGCTCACATACGGGTCAAATACCTCTTTGCCGTCTCTGATACAGGACATAGGGCCTATGGCGATAAGATGAGTTTTGTCGCTTGTATTTTCATCTGTTGTATACCGTATATTCTCAAGTGAAAGATATCCGACGTTGGAATTTGAAAAGAACATTCCGAAATGACCTCTCACTTCATCATCCTCGTCTGGATACCACGGACGCTGTGCGGTAATTTCGATATCCTCAAAGAAAATATTGTCAGCAGATCCTGCACCCTCGCCCTCAGGCTTGGTACCTATAAAATAACGGGGTGACTGAAAATAAAGCTTATACTCAAAGATCCCTCGTGCGTGCTTGATATACACATTTGTAAGCTTACAGTCAATCTTTGTGCCGTCCTCAAACTTGAACACACCCGGCTGTAAACGCATCATTTTGGCTCTGCTGTCAGGCTCTGAAATAATATTTTCACAGTAAATATTGCACGCAGGTCCGTAATTTATCGATGAATGTATCCAATCATACATATTGAGCGCAACAAGATCATCCCCGACGTGCCCCTTGAAATTACGCACATAAAGATTTTCGCAGTTACCGTTTACGTGTAAACCGTCTGCAAAACAAGAAATAAAACTGAAATTCTCAAAAACACCGTCGGTAAGGTCCCCAATCTGAACACAGAAAGAATTTGCATGAGAGAATGTGACATCGGTTATCGTCAGATGGTCGAGGTTATTGAAAAGCATAGTAGTCTGCACGCCCTTGAAGGCGTTTTCAAAATCCGCATCAAGTCTGCGCTTGCTTCGCGAAATACAAACCTCCTCCCAGCTTCCGCCGTGAATGGATATATTCGTGTCACGGTAAGTTGTATCTATCGGAGAGTTTGTTCCGTCCTGAATATGCTCATTACACATCATGATATACGGAAATTCCGGAACAAGTCTTATAATTGCACCGCTTGCTTCAATGTGCCTGTTTGATGGCACGACCACTGTTGCATCAAGCCAATAGACATCATCAGATGCAGGAATTATGACTATCTCGTGTTCATTCAGTGCTGTCTGAAATGCCTTTGTCCAGATCACACCGTGCACACCCACGCTTGTTAAATGACTGTATTCTGTAATTGATACCGTGTCGGTAAGGGCAGCAATAGCTTCTTCATTCCTTTTTTTTGCCGCAAGTGTACAGTAAAGTATTTTCTGCTTGATGTTTTCCTTTGGCATATCTGCAATTCTCCTATATAAACATTTGCAGTATGGATTGTAGCAGAAAAATAATGTATAAATCTATCAAAACATTTGCAATATGTGTGTCGGTTAATTCACTTTAATAATTTCTTTTCCCTGTTTTTGTGCATATTCAAATGCGATTTTCGTTCCGCTTTTGCGTTTGGAAGGCAAATTTTCTTCATCATAATATACAACGCAAAAACGGCTTTTGTTTATCATTTCGCAGTTGCGCTCTACATACACAGCTCTACCTGAACCTACTATTTTTTCAGGAAAATAAGTGTCCTCATATGACTTCAGTAAATATTCCTTGTATCCATCATCTATAAAGGGAAATTCTGCCCTGACGTATATTCTTTTTATATGAGGGTATTTTTTCTTTAATTCAGTTACAAGCTCCAGACACAGGCTGTCAAAACTGCTTTTGCTTCCAAATAAAAACGTGTCAACCTTTTCCACATTAATAAGCCTTTCAATCGTATCGATCAGTTTAATTTTTAATTCTTCGGTCTGCTTAATAGTTCTGTGTCCGAAGAAACAACAGGTATTTTCTTTCATATACACTTCTCCTAAGTAAATAATATTTTACTCATTATATAATATATTTCACTTAAAGTAAATATATCTGCATTCAAATATTATAATAATTTGCTCTTTTTTTCAGTAAAATATATATATCAAGAAAAAGGGGCGCATTATGAAAACAGAATTTCCCGATAAATATATAACTCTCGGTTTAAAAATTGCATATTATAGAAGAAAAGCAGGCTATACGCAGGAATATTTTGCAGAGCTTATTGGCAGAAGTGTAAGTTTTGTTGGTCAAGTTGAAGGTACCGGTACTATTCGCGGCGTTTCGCTTGAAACATTATTTAAAATTGCACAGGTATTAAATATTCCACCTTCCAAATTATTGGAAGAAGATTAAAATACAAATAAAAAAATGGTAAGGTCTCGATTGACTCTTTACCGTTTTTTGTTTACTGAAAACAACCTGCTGAGCAGGTTGTTCAGGATAGACTTTTACCGCACGACAATCCGCCGCACCGTAAGCCTTCCCCAGTCACTTGACAAAGTCAAGTGATGGGGGACAGGTGGCGCAGTTGACTGACGGATGAGGTGTTTTGTATGTAATCCAACTACTCATCCACTTAGCCGGTGGTTATGACTATGCATTTCCGCAAAAGATATTACATGAAAAGGGGCCGGCTCATTTAAGGAAATAACTCCTAAAATAAGTCGCCCCATGTATTTTTTTGAATATTTATTCTGTAGGGGGGTGCACACTCCCGCTTTTAGTATATTTATACATTCAGGGGCGGGCGACCGGTGGTCGTCCCTACAATGTAACCTGTATTTTTCTTAAATGAGCCGGACCTTTTTTACGATATATTTTAAATGATCTCAGATGCTTTTTCTTCAACTTTAAGAAGCTTTTTGTAATCTTCCATATATTTATTGAATCCCTGTATTACATCATCACTTGCCTTAACAGTCACACTTTCGGCGTTTGTAAATACACGGTTATTCAAATAATCTTCAAGTGTTTCGCCTTCCCTTTTATCAGAAGCATATGCGGCAAGAAGTGCCATCCCGTACGGTCCGCCCTCACCTGCAGTTTTCATGCAGGTTATCGGCGCGCCTGAACACACAGCCGACATATACATCTGACCGACCTTCGGGGTTTTAAAAAGTCCGCCGTGACCTGTCATAGAATCTATCTTGACATTTTCCTTTTCAAGTATATCCATACCAAGCTTCAACGTTGCCATTGTAGAATAAAGAATTGATCTGAAAAAGTTTGCAAGCGTGAATTTACTGTCAGGACGGCGCACCACTAACGGACGTCCGTTTTCAATATGCGTTATGACCTCGCCTGCAAGATAATTACAAACAAGCACACCGCCGCAGTCATCGTCACCCTGCAGTGATTTTTCGTAAAGCTTTGTATAAATTTCCCCATCCGTCACATCTGCACCGAGAAGTCCTGCCGCTTCTTTAAGAACAGATACCCAAGCATTTGAGTCGGTTGTGCAGTTGTTACCGTGAACCATTGCGACATTCTTTCCGCTTGGTGTCGTGATAATATCTATTTCTTCATACACATTTTCAAGCGGTTTTTCCGTAACGACCATCGCAAAAATTGACGTACCTGCAGAAACATTTCCTGTTCTCGGTGCAACTGCATTTGTTGCGATCATGCCTGTTCCGCCATCTCCCTCCGGAGGGGCAAACGGAATGCCGGCAGGCAAAAGACCGTCTATCATTTCACTGCCCGCTTCTGTAAGGGTACCTGCATTGTCACCTGCGACAAGTATCTTCGGCAAAACATCGGTAAGATTCCACGGTATTTTTTTCTCATCTGCAAGCTTATTGAATTTTTCTACCATTTTTTCGTCGTAGCAAAGCTTTTCGGTATCCACAGGGAACATTCCCGATGCTTCGCCTATTCCGACAGCGTTAACACCTGTAAGCATATAATGAACATATCCTGCAAGGCTTGTTATATGCGCCACTCGCGAAACATGTTCCTCGCCGTTCAAAACAGCCTGATACAAATGAGCTATCGACCATCTTTGCGGAATATTGAAATTAAAAAGCTCCGTAAGCTCATATGCCGCCTGTGATGTTATTGTATTCTGCCACGTTCTGAAAGGCACTAAAAGATTCCAATCTTCATCGAAAACGAGATATCCGTGCATCATGCCCGAAAGTCCCATATACGCAATATCTTCCCTGCCCTGTATCTGTGACAGCGCAGTTTTAAGACCGTCCCATACCTTTGAAACATCATATGTCCATATGCCGTTTTCGTATGAGCTTGCCCACGTATAGTCCCCGCTTGACACGGGCTTATATTCAGAATCGAGAGCAACAGCCTTTATTCTTGTTGAACCAAACTCAACACCAAGAAATTTTTTATTATTTTTCATATATTTCACCGCCTTGATTTTATTCTACCATACAACTCCCAAAATGTCAAATCCCCGACAGATTTTTGTCTGTCGGGGATATTATTATTCATCATCTTCCTCGTCTTCGTCATTTTCCTCGTTTTCATTGTCAGGCTTAAACTCATTGTCGGGATTTGATATTTTATCATTTAAAAATCCCCTAACATTTTCCATCCAATTACCGTCCTTCGACATCACATCCTTGAACGCTTCGAAATCGGAATCATCGCTTTCCTCAAGAAACGTCTGACGAAGCCGTATCTGCTCCACAAACGAAAGAGCAACGTCAAGCAGTAAAATTGCCAAACCTATGTTAACAAACGACTTGACGAATATTCCCACTACCGAAAAAACGATACCCAAAACAAAAAGCACCCAAAATCTGAATACTACATTCATAAGAAATCCAAAAATAAATAAGCTTATCGGATATTTTCTGTTTTTCATTTCATACTCCTTTAAATTTTACTGTCTGTGTCATTATAACACAAAATCAGCAGGAAAACAATATCCCTGCTGATTTTTATATTTTAATTATTCACATTTACCTGCACGTACAGCCTCGAAATCTTCTTCGATTTCTTTCGAGGGTGCTTTTGTCAGGAGTGAAACAACAACGATGCAGAGTGAAGAGAAGATGAATGCGGGGAGAAGCTCATAAATTGCGAACACGCCGCCTATTTTGCTGAGCACGAGCTTCCAGAAGAATACCATCGCCGCACCGCTTACCATACCTGCGATAGCACCGGGCTTATTGACACGCTTCCAGAAAAGGGAGAATATCATGATCGGGCCGAATGTTGCACCGAAGCCTGCCCAAGCAAATGAAACTATCTCAAATATAACGCTGTTTTCGTCAAGTGCTATAGCAATACCGATAGCTGTGAGAACGAGAAGTGTAATACGTGAAACTTTCATAACCTGCTTGTCACTTGCATTTTTCTTGAATACGCCCTGGAAAACATTCTTTGAAAATGCAGATGCCGCAATAAGCAGATATGAGTCTGATGAGCTGATAGTTGCAGCAAGAATTCCCGCCATTACAAAGCCTGCAAGGATCGGCGGCAAGAATGATTCGGACATAAGAATGAATATGCTTTCAGCAGATGATTTTGTCAAAAGCGCATCAGGGAAAAGCTGACGTCCGACAATACCGATGAATACGGCAACAGCAAGGGAGATAACTACCCACACCATAGCGATCCTGCGTGAGCGTGTAAGCTCTTCTTCCTTGCGTATAGCCATAAATCTCAAAAGCACCTGGGGCATACCGAAGTAACCAAGCCCCCACGCCATCATTGAAAATACGTTAAGCAAGCCGTAGTTTGCAGCTTCACCGAATACAGGCTTACCTGCTTCAAGAATCTGTTTTCCTGTTTCACTATCAACAGTGGGTGTTGCAAGACCGAAAAATTCCAAAAATCCGGGAATCGATTTTGCGTTTTCAACAACAGCGCTGATACCGCCTGCCTGTGCCACACCAATGATAACAATAACTGTAAGCGCCACTATCATAACGATAGCCTGCATAAAGTCAGATGCGCTTTCAGCCAAAAATCCGCCGAGTATCGTATACACAAGTACAAACACCGCTCCAACGATCAGCATAGCCTGATACGGCACACCGAACAAAGTCGAGAAGAGCTTGCCACACGTAACGAAACAGCTTGATGCATATACTGTAAAGAATATAAGTATAAACGCAGCGGAAAGAAGCATTATATGCTTATTCTTTTCTCTGAAACGGTTTGAAAAGAAATCAGGAAGTGTAATTGAGTTGTTCGCCCTTACACTGTAGCGTCTTAAACGCTTTGATACGATGAGCCAGTTAAAATATGTACCAACCGCAAGACCGATAGCTGTCCATGCGGCATCTGCTAAACCGCACCAATAAGCAACTCCGGGGAGACCCATAAGGAGCCAACCACTCATGTCAGATGCTTCCGCACTCATCGCAGTTACCCACGGACCGAGTGAACGTCCTCCGAGAAAATACGCTTCTGAATTTTTATTTGCGCGCTTTGCATAAAACACGCCGATCATAATGACTGCCGCCATATATACGATCATGGCAATCAATATCTGAATTGTATCATTCATATTTTTTCCTCCACATTAAAATGATTTATGTTACATTATACCATAAATATAACGTAAAAGTCAATATCTTTTTTACATATTATACATAAGCTTCTTTTTTCTTGTACAGATCTAAAATGGCATCTGCCATTTTGAGGCAAATGCCAATAAATACAATAAAACACAAAACAGCATCAAAGTAAATGTATTAGCTTTCGCCGTCCCGTGATTCAAAACACTATCACCGCTTTTCTGTTTTGTTCAAAGCCACTCCAGGTAAGATTCCGGCATTACATTTATGTAGTTTTCGTCATATGTATGCACTGATCTGAAGATACCTTCATCAAGACCATAAATATTGCTCGGTTTTCCTGTTATCACGACTATCTTCACGCTGTTTTTCATCGGCGAAAGACTTATAATCGGATGCCTCTTGCCGTACATTTTTCCTAAAACACGTGGAAGCGCCGGGAACTGTTCCCATTCTATCGTATTGTCCTCACAATAGATATTGGAATATTTATTTGCTCTTTTTCTTGTAAAATAGATTTCGTAATTTTTTCCGCACCTCTCAAATGCAACAAGACCGATCTCGTCTAAAAACCACTCCTCTGCAGCATTTTCTCGTAACGCTTTAAATCGACTGTATATTTCACCCATTTTAGACCTCCGATGTTTTTAAATATTAAGTCAAAGAAATTATCACATTAATAATTTGTAACACGATAATATCACAAAAGGATAATTTTGTCAACTGTATTGTGGATGATAATTTTGTTCAGCGTATACTTTCTCCCTATTTTTTTAAAAGCTATTTATTTGCATATGGCTTTTACTCTTACAGTTTTAGTAAAATTACTTGATTTACTCACTGTAAAATCAAAGACTGTCGCCTCATTTTATCTTTCTGCATATTACTAAAATCAAGGTTGACGATATAATCAACGAAAAAGCCAAGTAAAGCAGATAGGGCAGCTCAATGATTTTAATAAAAAAATCGTCAAATCCGTTGAATATACAACGGATAGCAACACCTAAAATGCTACAAATACAAAAGCCCACAAAAAGAACACTAAAGAATTGAAGAAATAAGAACAATAAACCTGACTTTTGTTTTTTGTTGGTCTTTTTCATTTAATATTCTCCTTTGCGGTATTAATGGAGGAAATCAACATAATCCTTTTTTCTTAAAAAATGCTTCTAATCGTTCATGACATTGCTGAGGAGTGAGTATTTCCATCATATTTCCGTCTTCATCCAAAGTAAAAAATCCTCTAAGCAACGGATCAATATTCAAATACTCTTTTTCTGCTACAGATAATGCGTGAAAAAAACAATCATAACCGTATCTTTGGCATAGGTATGGCAAACCGGCTTTTGATAGAATTTGCTCATAGTCTTGATGATCATGCATCTTTTGGAGATTTGTTTCAAATTTCTGCATAATTGGCAACAATTCTTTTTCTGTGGCAAAAATCGAATAGGTTCTGATAAAAAACAGTTTTAACCAAAGCCGTCGGCATTTTGATATGTGAGAATACAGATATTCTTTAAGCGGGAAATTCTGTGCAGTGGGATTAAGGAAAAGCGGTTGCAAATGGATAAAACGGAGTTCGCAACTTCTCTTGCTTTTGGGATTGTCTATTTGTGTACACAAATAATCTACAAGCTCTTGAGTTAAAGGTTCTCTATGGAGTTGATGCAGATATCGTTCATAACGATCGTCTGGAAGATAATAGTCACTATATCGATAGTTATTTTTCAAATACTCCAGCAAATCCACAATATCACCGCCTTTTTGATTGTTATACCATAAGTTCGTTTATCCGTCAATGAATGATGCTTTTTCACTTTGTGTTATCCTTTGCGGTATTAATGGAGGAAATCAACATGACACGAATACTTGTGCAAGTGGAATCAAGCATCTTGTATTCATTTTCATCAATATAATTTGTCTTGTATAGAAGCTCTAACCAATATCCCGTTTCGTTTGCTTCATTGAGTGCAATTTGAAGCTTGGCAATAAAATCCGCCTTACCGTGAGCATACTGCGCCTCACGGATATTGGCGCCAATGGAAGTGCCGCTTCTGCCGATCTGGTTTGATATTATGGATTCTCGCTTTTCTTTAAGTGATTTTACAAGA
>JAZNEN010000269.1:0-3105 GCA_045588615.1 Eubacteriales bacterium | reverse complement strand
GCCTTTACGAAATGTTTATAGGCGACTTTGAAAAGTCCGCACCCTGGTCACAGGCGAGCATCAAGGGCTGTAAGAGATTTTTGGAAAGAGTTGCATCTATCCCCGATATGGTCAAGGGTGAAGGCGTAACACCGTGCCTTGAAGTATCATTCCACAAGACGATAAAGAAAGTTACAGAGGATATTGACAATATGAAGTTCAACACAGCTATTGCCGCTATGATGAGCTTGCTTAATGAAATATCCGATAACGGTTCGCTTACAAAGGACGAGGCTATGACATTCGTAACGCTTCTGTGTCCTTTTGCACCGCACCTTTGTGAGGAGCTTTGGGAATACTTCGGAGGAGATGGCTTCTGCTCATATGCAAAATGGCCCGAATTTGACGAAGCAAAGACAGTTGACAGCACGGTTGAGATAGGTGTTCAGGTCAACGGTAAGATGAGAGGCACTGTGACGATTCCAAAGGATTGCGATAAGGACACCGCTATGGCGGCAGTTATGGCAAACGAAAGAATTGCAGAGCTTATCACGGGAAAGACAGTAGTTAAGGAAATTTACGTACCCGGAAAAATATTCAATATCGTTGTAAAATAAGCATCTGTCACAAATTTGTCGCATTTTCTGAAAAAAATAGAAAAAAATACTTGACAATTTAGCGTTTTCGTTATATAATAACACGCAGATGGTTTAAATGCGAAGGGAGGGAATACAAAATGGCAGAAGTCAGAGTTAAAGAAAACGAAACACTTGACAGTGCTCTTCGCAGATTTAAAAGACAGTGTGCACGTTCAGGAGTTCTTACGGAGCTTCGCAAGAGGGAGCATTACGAAAAGCCCAGCGTAAAGCGTAAGAAGAAGTCCGAAGCGGCAAGAAAGCGCAAGTACAAGTAATTCGTACACCAAAGCTTTTAAACTTGAACTTAAAAAGCACTTATGGTACAATGTATCATAAGTGCTTTTGCATTTTCAGGGTGTAACAAAAATAAAGCAAGATAATATAATAAAATTAATTGAATAGCCTTCCGTAGGGGTCGGCGCCCTCGACGACCCGTTTGTCGGCGCCCTCGACGTCCCGCATAAAACGAGCGTAAATGGGTTTAAAACGGCGGGAGATAAACCCCCGCCCTACGGCATCACCCCGAATAAAATAAACACAAACGGGTTTCACCGTTTTGAATGAAATGCCTTCGGCATGAAATGCGGCGGTGCCGCCCTAAATGTTTGCTTTACAAACATGAAATGTTATCCGTGTGACGGATAACATTAAAACGTCGGGGTGTGCGCACGTCCGCATAAAAGAGCGTAGATGGGTGAAAAACCGGCGCCCTGCCCGTCCCCCTCGGCTCGGTACGTGCCGCCACGTGCATAGGGCGCACCGCCGTGGGCGGTATGTTTGTTGATTTTAATAAAGAAAAATGGGGTTGAAACGGACAATATGAAATTCTGTTCATCCTTTCTCTTTAAAATTAAAATTACACTTCATCAGAACACAAACTCACGCAGAAGGAATTTTATAACTTATAATATGTAAAATAATCGTTAATTTATCTAACTGCCCCTTTTAAAAATTATACAAATATGGTATAGTCATATAGAATGTGTTTTTATGCTTTTTTCGTGGTGGCGTAATACGGCGGCTTGCGTTCACCTATATATATATATTACGTTTTGCTGTCGGGAAACGGACTTTTTATGGAGAATATTATTATAAACGGCGGAAATAAGCTGTTCGGCGAAATAGAAGTCAGTGGAATGAAAAATGCCGCAGTGGGAGTTATTCTTTCCTGTCTGCTCGTAAAGGATACCTGTACCATTGAAAATCTTCCGAATATAAGCGATGTTGTTGCATCGTTTGAGATACTTGAAAGTATGGGTGCTGTTGTAAAGCGCCTGTCCGAAACAACTATACAGGTGAACTGTACGAACTGTAAATGCGGCACATCTCCTTATGAGCTTGTGCGCAAAATGCGCGCGTCATACTATCTTATAGGTGCGGAGCTTGGCAGATTTCACCGTGCTTCCGTTGGCTGTCCCGGCGGATGCGATTTCGGTGTGCGCCCCATTGACCAGCATATAAAGGGCTTCGAAGCACTCGGTGCAAAGGTCACGGTCGAGGGCGGTTACGTTGAAGCTGTAGCTGAAAACGGAATGATCGGAAGTCAAGTGTATTTTGACGGTGTTTCCGTCGGTGCAACGATGAATATAATCATAGCTGCCGTGCTTGCAAGAGGTACAACGGTTATTGAAAATGCCGCAAGGGAGCCGCATATAGTTGACCTTGCAAACTTCCTCAATACGTGCGGTGCGAAGATAACGGGCGCAGGTACTGACGTTATCAAGATAAAGGGTGTTGAAGCTCTCCACGGCTGTACGTATGCGATAATCCCCGATATGATAGAAGCGGGCACGTTTATGATCGCGGCGGCGGCAACGGGCGGACGGCTTATAATTAATAATGTAATTCCCAAGCACCTTGAATCCATAAGCGCAAAGCTTGAGGAAATGGGTGTCACTGTTGAGGAGCTTGACGACGCTGTTATCGTTTCACGTGACGGTGAGCTTACAAATGTAAATATAAAAACAATGCCTTATCCCGGTTTTCCCACAGATATGAATCCGCAGATGTGCGCGTTGTTATGTCTTGCCAGCGGTACGAGCAGGCTGACGGAAAGCGTATGGGATACAAGATTCCGTTATGTTGAAGAACTGAAGCGTATGGGCGCAAAAATAAAGGTTGACGGCAAAGTTGCTGTTGTTGACGGTCCGGTCTCATTTTCCGCAGCCCCTGTAAGAGCAGTTGACTTGCGTGCAGGCGCAGCTGTCATAATTGCAGGTCTTGCGGCTAAGGGCAGAACTGTTATTGACGATATTTATCACATCAAACGCGGATATGAAGATATCGTTGGCAAGCTCAGGGCAGTCGGTGCGGATATAAAAGAGGTCACAAGGCCCGATTCCGCGCATTACGAAAAAGCAAATTAACAATTAATATAAAAGATCCACCGAGAGAGATGCTTCATAAAGAAGTTGTCTCTCTCGTTTTTTATCTCAACATAACAAATGACATTTTACGCAAAGGTTGTGAAAGCGTTATAGTGGATTAC